>CAZBSW010000370.1:0-1535 GCA_964494835.1 uncultured Thermotogae bacterium | reverse complement strand
CGGTGTTCTCCGTAGGAGACCCGAAACGTACGCGTCGCGTACGCGAACTCAGCACGTACCCGCAGGGTACGCGTTTGCAGGCAGCAAACTCTAGAACCAACTGAAGATCCAACGAGTTGCGGAATCCGAGCCCGAGTTTGCGATAGCAAACTCGCAAGCAACTGAAGATCCGACAAATCGCTTCAGTTGCCGCCATCCTCACTCTCCCAACCAACACAAAAACGCCGTTTCTACCTGGGCTAGCTGGTTCGAATCCTCGATCCTTGTTTCTACCAGAAGCTGTTTCGCGCTGCACGAGAGTGACCGAAAGGGGGTGCCGTGGTTCGAGCGCAGTAGGCTGCGGACTGTTGCTGCTTCGATCAGAGTCCTGATAGTCCCACCGTACTAAGAAGCTTGGAAGTTCTCGCCGCTTCATAGTAGAATGCAGAGCTATGGATATTCACGAACTGCTTCGATCTTCAGAAGGGAAGACACTTGAATTCAAGCGAGACATTTCTTCACCCAAGGGGGTGATGAAGACTCTCGTTGCTTTCGCCAACACGGCCGGCGGCATTCTCCTGATAGGAGTTGAGGACAAGACGCGCAATGTGCTAGGTGTGACAGACCCACTGACCCTTGAAGAACGCCTGGCCAGCCTGATCTCCGATAACATCTCTCCTCGCCTTGTCCCAGAGATCGAGGTCTTGCCATGGCGTTCAGAAACCCTTGTTGCGGTGCAAGTCCATCCGAGTGGCGATAGACCCCACTTCCTGGCTCGTGAAGGACTCGAAAATGGCACCTATGTCCGGGTGGGCTCGACGAACCGGCAAGCTGATCCTCCGATGATCGAATCCATGCGGAGGTTCACGATCTCGGGATCCTACGACGAGCAGGCGATGCCGAATCTCGACCCGGAAGAGATCGACTTCCGAGCAGCTTCCGAGTCGTTTGAGCCGGTGCGGCCCTTGAAACGCCGCGATCTCGAGTCTCTGCGGCTCGTCACAGCGCATCAGGGAAGGAAGGTTCCGACGATCGGAGGTATTCTGCTCTTTGGTGTAAACCGTGAACGGTACTTCCCCGATGCTTGGATTCAGGCGGGACGCTTCGAAGGCATGGACAAGAGCAAGATCCTCGATCACTCCGAGATCCACCTACACCTGCCGCAGGCCATCGAGGCAGCCGTAGCGTTCGTCAACAAGCATACACTACACGCCATGAAAATCGGATCGGTCCGCCGCGTCGATCACTGGACCATACCGCCAGCCGCCGTGCGGGAAGCGATCATCAATGCCGTGGCACATGCGGACTACACTCAGCGAGGATCACCCATCCGTCTCTCGATCTTCAGCAATCGCCTGGAGGTTGAGAATCCCGGACTCCTCCCGTTCGGACTGACAGTAGAAGATCTCCTCCACGGTATTTCCAAGCTGAGAAACCGGGTCATCGGAAGGCTCTTTCACGAGCTTGGACTTGTCGAGCAGTGGGGAAGCGGCATTCAGCGGATTCTTGCAACGTGCCGCGATGCTGGGCTCCGCGAGCCGCAGTTCGAGGAAATC
>CAZBSW010000369.1:0-1546 GCA_964494835.1 uncultured Thermotogae bacterium | reverse complement strand
GGTCGAATCACTCCCTGGCGTGAACTCCGCCACCGCCGCGCTCGCTACACCGCACAACCTCGAGAACATAGTAAGGATAGGATTCTCTTCTCCAGAGCTCTCCACCGCCGGCCCGAACGACCTCGTTGTTGCGATCGACGCCGACGATGAATCTGCGATCGCGGCTGCGCAAGAGCGTGTCGAAGAGATGCTGACAAAGAAGAAAGACTCAACCACGACCGGCGAGGGGCGCCCACGGACACTTGGCGGTGCCATCGATGCACTCCCTGAGGCAAACCTTGCCGTGATATCGCTCCCCGGTGGTTACGCGGCGCGTGAGGCGCGCGCTGCGCTGCGACGTGGCCTGCATGTAATGCTGTTTTCGGATAACGTCCCATTATCTCAGGAGATCGCCCTCAAGAAAGAAGCAATCGACCGCGGTCTGCTGATGATGGGACCGGATTGCGGTACGGCCATCATCAACGGTGCGCCCCTCTGCTTTGCGAACGTCGTACGCCGGGGAACGGTCGGGATCGTGGGCGCATCCGGCACCGGAATCCAAGAGATCAGCTCTCTCGTGGATCGCTATGGAGCCGGGGTCTCACAGGCAATCGGGACCGGCGGTCGCGATCTCTCTCAAGAGGTGGGCGGGATGATGACCTTGTTCGGTATCGATACTCTTGCGCGCGATCCGCAGACGGAAGTGATCGTAGTCGTCTCCAAGGCGCCGGCAGAATCGGTTGCTCAGACGGTACTCGACCGGTTAGAGAATGTGAAAAAACAGGCTGTTGTGCAGTTCATCGGGACCGATGCACAGCCGAAGCGCGGCAACGTATCGTTTGCCGGTTCGCTCGCCGAGGCGGCCCGCCTCGCTTGCGATCAGATCGGAACCGACACCGCCAATACCGATGATGAAGCAGCGATCGACCGGATCGCGGTAGCGGAGGCCGCAGGTATGGCGGCGACGCAGAGGCGGCTCGTCGGCATGTTCTGCGGCGGCACGCTCTGCCAAGAAGCGTGGTACCTGTTGACCAAGGGAGGCGTGCGTGTACGGTCGAACGTCGCCCTCAAGCCGGAACTGAAACTCAAACAGGAGACATGGAGCGGAGGGCATCTGCTGTGGGATCTCGGCGACGACATCTTCACGCAAGGAAGGCCTCACCCGATGATCGAGCCATCGCTACGTGACGAGCGCATACGAGAGATTGAGTCCGATGACAGCGTCGCTATCGTCCTCCTCGATCTCGTCCTCGGGCACGGCGCTCACGCCGGTCCGGCCGCCGGTCTTGCAGAGAGTGTCGCTGTTGCAAAACGCGCGTTCGCCGACCGCGGCGGGTTCCTCTCAGTAGTGAGCTCGATCACGGGGACGAACAACGACCCGCAGGGGTACGTGCGGCAGCGCATGACCCTGGAAGAGGCGGGAGTGCGCGTGACAAACGACAATGAGGGTGCGGCGCGGTTGGTGTCGGCGATCCTTGCGAAGATCGAACAGAGAGGAGAGTGAAAATGACCAAGGAACACGTCGCCGAACTCTTCGCCGGGAAACTCTATGCGATCAACATCGGTC
>CAZBSW010000368.1:0-1551 GCA_964494835.1 uncultured Thermotogae bacterium | reverse complement strand
ACGGTTACCGGTGACGGTGTTGTCCTCGAGTGTCACTTGCTTGACGTTGCTTCCGATGTGAATCCCCTGATCGTTTCCTGTGATTGTGCACCCGGTCACAATAAGATGATCCACGCTTTGAACCTCCAGGCCGAAGCTCTTGTTGTTGATGATCTCGCAACCCTCCACGCGTACTTCTTCGATCTCGCCACGTGGCCCGATGACGTGGATTCCCATCCACTCGTTGCCTTCAATGCGACAGTTGCGGATGGCGATGTGGTTGATCAATTCGCGGTTGATTTCGATCCCATGTCCACTCGACATGTTCTTGCGGGGGCCGGTGACTGCAATCCGATCCAGTATCACGGAATCGGCGTCGACCTCTACGGTCCCCCAGATATCGGCCATTTCGCTTGCGTCCGGTTCGGTGGTGATCGTAACCCGCGGGGTGAGAACCCACAGATCGGCCTTGTACAGTCCCGGCGCGAGCACTATCACGTCGCCGGGGTGTACCTCGATCCGCACATCGAACCAATCCGTGGTTCCCACGCCGTTCGCTCCTTGCCAGATCTGCAGTTCCAGCGGGACTTGCTCACCATCGACGGTTTTATAGAACGACTCGGCAATGAGAACGGTCCCCGCAAGCGGCGCGGGCACGTCTGTAGGGATGTGAATCTCCCTTCCCGATACGACAAAGCCAACCACCAATGGGACCAGAAGGGCGATCTCTATCATACGTTGATACTGTCGGCTCATGTCCAAACCTCCTGTGTAGGGAATTTATCGTAAGTCGCACGTCGGCGGCAAAATGTCGTGAACGAGGGATACTGATGCGTGACGAGGATTAGGGATTACGGGTTAGGGGAGCAAGCAGCCATCAGCTGTCAGCTAAGAGCAACAGACCAGGAGTATCAAGCAAGGAGGACAAAGGGCATTCACCAGTAGAGTAGAGGAGTAGGTGACAGGGTTTAGGCTTCGGCATACATCAGTTACAGGGTTTCCCCGTTGTGGCTCATTAGCCGCATGCCATGCATTGCGCCCTACTCCCCCCTCGTCGAACCGGACGTGCAGTTTTCCCGCATCCGGCTCTCCTGGAAACTCTCGCCGCAGACACTCGCAGGGAGTTGCGCAGTTCAAACTCTTCACAGATACACCAACCCCATACGGTCTAGTATCGCGTCGTCTTAATGCCTAGACAAGTGAGACGAGACGTGGTATGGTGAGGCATGTCTGGACGAGCGATTCCTGTGGTGCTTGCGGAAGAAGAGCGTACGGCGTTGGAAGAACTGGCGAACTCGCGCACGGCTGCGTACCGGACGGTGCAGCGGGCACGGCTGATCCTGCTCGCCGCTGCCGGAAAGACGAACACCGACATCGCCAAGGAGGTGGGTCTGTCACGAGCGATGGTGGTGCAGTGGCGGCAACGGTTCGTGCGCGAGCGGCTGGCGGGGTTGAGTGATCGGCCGCGACCGGGACGGCCGCGGGTGTACACGGACGCGGATCGGCTGCGAGTAATCGAGACGGCGTGCACGAAGACGCCGCCGGGAGAGACGCACTGGAGCATCCGCAGCC
>CAZBSW010000367.1:0-1584 GCA_964494835.1 uncultured Thermotogae bacterium | reverse complement strand
ACGGTATTCCATGTGTCGTATCGGGCTTTGAACCACTTGATATCCTTCATTGCGTCGACATGTTGGTGGCGCAGGTGGAAAACAAACAGGCGAAGGTGGAGATCGCCTATCGCCGCGGGGTGCAACAAGAAGGGAATGTCACCGCACAACGTCTGATGGAACGTGTGTTTGAACCGTGTGTCGCGGAGTGGCGGGGGATGGGGACAATTCCGGAAAGCGGATTGCGGTTGCGGGAGGAATACGGCATGTTCGATGCCGATCGTCAGTTCACCATCGTCCCCGGCCCGACGCGTGAGCCGCCGGGTTGTATCTGTGGCGCCGTATTACGTGGTGTCAAGATCCCGACTGACTGTCCTTTGTTCGGCAAGGCGTGTACACCGGAGAGCCCGGTCGGTGCGTGCATGGTCTCGTCCGAAGGGAGCTGTTTTACCTATTATCTGTACGGGGGAAAGAATGGCTGAGACGATCTTGATGGCACACGGAAGCGGAGGGAAGCTGGCGCATCGATTGGTGGAAGACTGTATCATGCCCGCCCTTTTCGACGCCGAAGTCGCCCGCTTGGACGACTCAGCGATCATCAATCTCGGCGGACGACTGGCGTTCACGACGGACAGCTATGTAGTCGATCCGATCTTCTTCCCTGGCGGAGACATCGGCCGACTTGCTGTCTGCGGCACCACGAACGATCTGTCGATGTCCGGCGCCCGTCCGTTATATATGTCTCTGTCATTCATCATTGAGGAAGGCCTCCCATTATCCGACCTGAAACGAATCCTCGTCTCCATACGTGACGCAGCCGACGAAGTAGGCGTGAGGGTCGTTACTGGTGATACCAAGGTTGTCGACCGCGGCAACGCCGACAAGCTATACGTGAACACCGCCGGGATCGGTGCAGTCCCTGCCGGCGTCGATATTTCCGGCGCCAATATCCGTTCCGGCGATAAAGTGATTCTCTCCGGTCCGATCGGCGATCACGGTATCGCGGTCATGAGCAAACGCGAAGGTCTGCGATTCGGCACACACCTTGCAAGCGACTGTGCCCCGCTTAGCGAGCTGGTAGCGGACATGATATCTGCGAGTGACAACATACACGCATTGCGTGATCCCACACGTGGCGGACTGGCAACGACGCTCAACGAGCTCTGCCGCCAGTCGGGGGTGAAGATAGTAGTGGAGGAGGAGAAGATACCGGTGCGCGATGCGGTCACGGCCGCGTGTGAGATGCTCGGTCTCGATCCATTGTACATCGCAAACGAAGGGAAGCTTGTCGCATTCGTTGCCCCTGCCGATGCGGACCGGGTGGTGAGCGCGATGCGCAAGAACGGATACGGGAGAGATGCTGCTATCATCGGTGAGGTGCAAGAACCTGATGCGACCCCGTGCGTAGTCATGAAAACGGTGCTCGGGTCGTCGCGACTAATCGACATGCTCGTTGGCGATCTCCTGCCGAGGATCTGCTAGAATGCACGAACTTGCGGTCACAGAAGAGATGCTGAGCCTTGTTCTTGCCGAAGCGGGCAAGCACGGCGCACAGAAGGTGAGCCGCGTGAAACTGGTGATCGGTGAATTGACCGGGATCGTAGC
>CAZBSW010000366.1:0-1617 GCA_964494835.1 uncultured Thermotogae bacterium | reverse complement strand
GGGTGGGGGTTTGTCTTATCCTATACAGAACTCTTCCGTCGATACTTGGTGGAGAAGGGTTCGGTGGCCGTGGATGGGATCAGCCTCACCCCATTCGAGACCACTGGCGCAACATTTCGAGTCGCCGTGATCCCACAAACCTACGCTGCTACCAATTTGCAGGACAGACATGTTGGTGACCCGGTGAACATCGAGTTCGATATCTTGGCGAAATACGTTGAGGGGATGGTGCATCATGTTCATTGATATAGAAGATGCGATACAACGGATACAGGCCGGCGAGATGTTAATCCTGGTCGATGATGAGACGCGTGAGAACGAGGGAGACCTGGTGATCGCTGCCGAGCATACCACAGCGGAGACAATCAACTTCATGGCCACACACGCGCGAGGTCTGATCTGCATGCCAATCGATACGTCGCGGGCGCACACGCTTGCCCTTCCCCCGATGGCACCGGAGAACACGGCGCTGCATGGTACGCGCTTCTCGGTGAGCGTTGATGCCAGAACCGGCATCAGCACGGGCATCTCTGCTCAAGACCGTGCGTACACCGTTCGCTTGTTGATCGACGACGCAGCCATGCCCGACGATCTCGCCCGCCCGGGCCACATCTTCCCCTTGATCGCTCAGGACGGCGGTGTGCTGAAGCGCGCCGGCCACACCGAGGCCGCAGTCGACCTCGCCCGTCTCGCAGGCCTGAAACCGGCAGCCGTAATCTGCGAAGTGATGAACGAAGATGGCACGATGGCCCGCCTTCCCCAACTCGAGACGTTCGCCGACAAGCACAATTTGGCCATCGTCAATATTGCTGAACTGATCGCATACCGCAAACGTCACGAGCACCTGGTGGAACGCGTGGCCACCGCGGAGCTCCCGACCCGCTACGGCCGGTTCAGGATCATCAGCTACACCAGCCCGATGGAGAATGAAGAGCATGTCGCGCTGGTAAAAGGTGAGGTAGGGGGCAAGAAGAACGTACTCGTCCGTGTACATTCCGAGTGCCTCACCGGCGATGTCTTCGGATCGCTGCGCTGTGATTGTGGCGATCAGGTCGAACACGCGCTTCAGATGATCGAACGGGAGGGACGCGGCGTGTTTGTCTACATGCGCCAGGAAGGGCGTGGGATAGGCCTCAAGAACAAGGTCTGCGCTTACCAGCTACAGGATCAGGGGTTGGACACCGTAGAGGCGAACGAGCGCCTCGGCTTCCCCCCCGACCTGCGCGACTACGGGATCGGAGCGCAAATCCTGTGTGATCTCGGCCTGTCCAGTATCCGTCTGCTCACGAACAATCCGAAGAAGGTGATTGGCCTAGAGGGTTACGGTCTCACCATTACGGAGCAGATCCCGATCGAAATACCACCCAACGAACACAATCGCTACTATCTGGAGACGAAGAAGGAGAAGTTGGGCCACCGCCTGCGCGGAATCTAGTGCCCCACTGCACATTGTCAAGGCATGCTATGCGATCAGATAAGGAGGAGAGATGACAAAGGTATTCGAGGGAGGATTCGACGGCAAGGGCCTGCGCGTGGGGATCGTTGTCAGCCGCTTCAACGACCTTATTACCGCACGCATGCTCGACGGCGCGCTCGATCGGCTGCGGCGTTCAAACG
>CAZBSW010000365.1:0-1629 GCA_964494835.1 uncultured Thermotogae bacterium | reverse complement strand
AATCCTCGAGTGGGTAGAGGTTCTAATCGTCGCAGGCGCACTCGCTGCTCTCGTGATGACGTTTGTCACCGTGCGCATGCACGTGCCGACCGGATCGATGATCCCCACGATCGATCCCAGAGATTCGTTCTTCGTTGATGAGATTTCGTACTACTTCCGTACAGCCAAACCGGGTGACATCGTCGTCTTCTGGCACACCGATTCCGTTCTCATAAAACAAGTAAAGTCAGGTTCGCTGGCGGAGAGTGCACGTGTGACATCCGACGAACGCCTGATCTACATCAACCGCGAGCCAGTATTCACCTCCGCCGGTGCCGATCAAATTGTCGCTTCCGTCCCGGTGGGAACGATGGTTGTGCTAGGCTTGGCGAACGTTCCACAGCTTGACCTAGG
This sequence comes from uncultured Thermotogae bacterium, assembly GCA_964494835.1. Lineage (GTDB taxonomy): Bacteria > Bipolaricaulota > Bipolaricaulia > UBA7950 > UBA9294 > M55B144. The sequence continues at coordinate 1,236 of CAZBSW010000365.1, read as the reverse complement.
TGTCAAACAGAGCGGAATGGACAGTCTTACCGACTTCGGGATAATCTTGCGGGATAAGCGCGTCCGATATGTGAAACGCCTGGCCGCGGTCGGTGGGCAAACGGTTCAGCTCAAGGACGGCGGCGTCTACGTCGACGGCGAGAAGCTGACCGGCGAGAGGTTCAACCGCGAGTACACATCGGACGATCCGCGCATGCTCTATGGGATCAAGCCCACCGTCGTTCCGGAGGGTAAATGGTTTGTCTTGGGTGACAACTCCAGTGATTCCTGGGACTCGCGCTACTGGGGATTCGTCGATGTGAAAGACTTCATCGGTGAACCTTACTTCCGCGTGTGGCCGTTCAGCCGCTTCGGTCCGATGAACGGCTATTTCTAGGCGACAAGTGATGACGCGACGCAGCAGACCAGATCTGGTGCGCCGCATGCACGAACTTGCCGCATTCGATCGGCAGGTCTTGCGTGATTTCCTGAAGAGGCGGTCATCTTCCTCCGCGTTGGAGCCGAATCGTCTGAAATGCGGGCAGGGCTTGACCCGGCCGGTGCAGCGCATGCCTTCGCGGGAGGCTATCACGTTGCAGAAGTCGTTCCCTGCTCTACACCCCGTCCTTGTTGGATTCGATGAGGCCGGACGCGGCGCCCTTGCTGGACCGGTCGTCGTTGGTTGTGTCTGCTTTCCTTCTCTATCCTCAGACCGCGTGACCTTTGCCTCTCCAGGAAACGCCCTATCGAGTGACGTGCCAGGTGAGAGATCGAATCAATCGCCAGCGAAATCACTCGATTGCTCAATCACCCAGTCGTCTGATCACCCAATCTTTGCATCTCTTGTCGGCATCGGCGATTCAAAGCTCCTTGCACCCCGAGAACGCGAGCGTCTCCTGCCCCTGATCAAAGCTATCTCTTGGTGGGGGGTCGGGGCAGCGAACGCAGCTGAAGTTGATCGTTTGGGAATCATACTCGCAGTATCGCTCGCTGCGCGTCGCGCCTACCGCGCACTTGGGCTCAATGCCGATCTCCTTCTCTGTGATCGAGGCATCACGTTAGGGGGACAGGCACCTTCTCTCGCCCCTTTTCTTGGTACACGCCAAGGAGAGGCCCGGTCCCCGTGTGCATTTGAGTTCTCCTTCACCCGTGGGGATTCCCGCTCACTAAACATTGCAGCCGCCTCCATCATCGCCAAAGTGCCGCGCGACCGAATCATGCAAAGACTCGACGTTCGATACCCCGACTACGGCCTTG
>CAZBSW010000364.1:0-1636 GCA_964494835.1 uncultured Thermotogae bacterium | reverse complement strand
TGCGCGAACAGGGCGGAGGAGATTATCTCCCCCCGTCTTGCCGTCAACTCTTGCCCAGCCCAGAAGAACGAGATCTCATCTTGTTTATCGATCGCGAGAATCGGATGTCTTGTAAGTCGGTACGATGTCATCTTCTCCTTGCCTTTCCGAAGAGTTCGGTCAAGCACGCTTTCTCACAGCGCATCCTTTGCGCTAGAGAATACTACCGCTAGCCATGCCTTGCTTCCAGAGCAAACACTGCGGGAAACTGATCGCCTTCCGTCGGAGTTTGATTGTACACCCGTGACAGTTTTTCGTTCTGCATCGAACCTCGGCTGCAAGATTGAGACTACGTCTGCTGGAGTGGACAAACGCGTTTTGTGTTTCATACAGTAGTGGACGCACGAAACGGTAAGTTGCTAGCACAGGTTACTTCAGGGGGTAGCAAGTACACATGAACCTGCCGGGCAACTGAGTTATGTGATGTGAGGCACTGTTAATCCTCCGCTCATCGTGTATAATCGGTACATCTTTGAAAGGAGGCTCTCGTGCCAAAGCAAACACTCGACAAAGTATCAATCTACGTTCCCAAGAACAGAATCCATCTTCGACCCATCGAAAGGCTCGCTGAGCTAGCTGATAGGGAGGACCGTTCCGTTAGCTACCTGGCTGTCGAGGCAATTCTTCAGTATCTACAAGAAGAGGAAGCGCAAGGACTTGAACGCGGTTGATCATCGGTGCGATCAGCGCCGCTGATTGACATCCGGCAAGACTGAAATCACGGCCGACCCGCGAAACAGCGGGTCGGCCGTTTTAAGCCAGTGCGCCGAGACGTCACCGGTTCCGATCTCGACATACTGTGGCTGTGTTTCTTCCTCTGACTACGTGCGGAAGACAAGCACGTCAGCCATTGCAGCGGCGTCGACTGTCACCCGGTTGCCCCCTTCGACTTCGCCGGCCACGATCTTCATCGCCAGGGGATTCTCTACCAGACGCTTCAGTGCCCTCTCAAGCGGGCGGGCGCCGTAATGCGGATCGTACCCCTCTTTTGCCAGAATCTTCTTTGCCTCGTCAGTCACATTCAGAACGATACCCTGATCAGCCAATCTCCCGTTCAACGCTTCGATCTTGAGGTCTACTATCTGGGCGATCGCCTCTTCGGAAAGCGGATGGAAGATGATGGTGTCATCGATCCGGTTGAGGAATTCGGGGCGGAACGCGCGGCGCAGTTCATCTTCGATCTGTTGGCGGACATCACTCTCGGAGACGTTTTCCGAGAAGAGCTCACTGCCAGTATTGGAGGTCATGATGATGATCGTGTGTCGAAAGTCGACGGTGCGACCGTGGCCGTCGGTCAGTCGCCCCTCATCTAGAAGCTGCAGCAACAAGTTCATAACTTGTGGGTGCGCCTTCTCGATCTCGTCGAACAGCACGACTTGGTACGGGCGCCGACGCACCGCTTCGGTGAGCTGGCCGCCTTCCTCATAGCCGACATACCCCGGAGGGGAGCCGATAAGACGTGCCACCGCATGTCGCTCCATATACTCTGACATGTCTATGCGCTGCAGGGCGGTATCGCTTCCAAACAGGAAGGCGGCCAACGCCTTGGCAAGCTCCGTCTTTCCCACTCCGGTCGGGCCGAGGAAGAGGAATGTGC
>CAZBSW010000363.1:0-1643 GCA_964494835.1 uncultured Thermotogae bacterium | reverse complement strand
ATACAAGCCTGAGCAGACGGGAAGCCTCGCCCTCCTCTCTCAGAGCTATTTCCGCATCAACTCGATCGATGATCTCCTCGCGCGGACCGAGGCCGGCAACAGTCTCAAGTCGATCGCAATCACAGAAATGAGCGACATCGAGTACGAAATCGACACGCTACTTGCCAAGTTGGGATATAAGGTGAAGCCGGACAAGGACTATTCCTACTGGCACGATATGCTGCAACTGGCGACTTTCCTCTCGCTGGGCTCGGTGTATGCCGCCGTTCTTCCCGAGCCGTATATCACCTACATCAGCAACTACCCACCGATAAAGGCGGGGAGCACACTGATCCATCTGTCCGATTTTGAAGGAGTCGACCTCCTGCCAAGTGTGGTCGTCTTTCGCAGGAGCGTGGTGGATAGATCGCCGGATGTAATCGCGAAGTTTTACGATGTGTACCGGCAGGCGATAGACAAGATCGACAACACCAGCCGTGAAGACTTGATTGATATGGGAATAGACGAGGCGATCTCGCTCTTCTTCCCGGGGGTGGGCAAAGATGCCGTTCCTCAAGGGATACTCGATACCTTCGTCATCCCCCATTTTTCACAGCCGGGGATGCTCTCCAAACAGCAGTTTGAGGATGTCGTCGCATGGGCGAACGCAAAGCGCTACACATGGAGACATCCTGCGTACGAGGATGTAACTACCGACCAGTTTGTAAAATGATTGAAGTAAACAACGTTACGATAGTCTACGGCGACGGAGCACATGCCGTTCGTGCCGTGGATGATATCACGTTCAAACTGGCGCAAGGGCGCAGTCTCGCGCTCATCGGCCCGTCAGGCTGTGGCAAGACATCCATCCTGTTCGCCCTCGCCGGCCTTCTCCATCCTTGTAGTGGCGCGATCACGATCGGCGGGAGACAGGTCACCGGGCCACGTCGCGATGTTGCGTTGATCCTGCAGAACGCTGGGCTCCTTCCGTGGAAGACGGTCTGGCAGAACGCGAATCTGTCGCTCCTTCTGAACGGAGATTATCCGGAGCGAAACGCCCTCCAGGTGTTGACACACCTCGGCCTGGAGAACGTCAAATCGCGTTTTCCGGCGGAGCTCTCTGAAGGGATGAAGCGGCGTGTCGGGATCGCCCGCGCCCTGTCCACCGCTCCCTCGGTTCTCCTCATGGACGAGCCGCTCGCCTCCCTCGATACGCTGACCCGCGAGAAGATTCAGGATCTGTTCCTCACCCTGTGGTACGAGAATGCCTTCTCGCTTGTATTGGTAACCCACAACATAGAAGAGGCGGCCTTCCTCGGGCAAGAGATCGTTGTCTTAAGCGAGCGGCCGGCACAGATAAAGACAATCGTCGAAAATCCTAATATGGGAGCACTTGACTATCGTGGCAGCGCGGCATTCCAAGCGATAATGGCTAGACTGCGGGAGGCGCTCGAGGGATGAAGCGTGTATTGACATATGTCTTCAGCATCGCACTTCTGTTATTCCTCTGGGAGATGGCAAGCATCGCTGTGAACGCGATCAACCATGCCTCGCTCCTTCCCGGACCATTCGACGCCCTCTCCCAGGTGGTAAAGAACGCGGCGGAACTACAACGCAATTTCATGGCAAGCGCTTGGCGCCTCATCCTCGCCATGCTCATTGCC
>CAZBSW010000362.1:0-1646 GCA_964494835.1 uncultured Thermotogae bacterium | reverse complement strand
ACCTTGGCGTCTTGAGCGAGCGATAGCGAGCGGGCGAGAGAAATGCTTTAGTTTCTCGCAAGGGCCAAGAGAATGGCGGAAACCGTGATCTTTGGGTGCCGATATAGGATAATCGCACCGAATCCTGCACCGGACACTCCTCCCTTACGTCAATGAGGCTGACGTTGGGCAGGATTGCCGTTGGTCACCGATACAACTAATCACTGCTTGCCTTGGAGGTAATGAAGATAATGAACGGAATGGAGTTAACGCTTTGGGCAATTGTCGCAAAGACGACTGTGGTCCATACACTCACCTACTTCGCGATAGGGCTCGTTGCGTTTAGCTTGTTCAATTACTCCGCGAAATTCGCCGACCCCGCACTTAGTTCATTCATGAGACAGACGGATGATCCACTGGTCCGAGCGAGTGTCTTGTTCCAACCCATTAGAGGGGTTCTTTTCGGTCTTGTATTCTATCTGCTCCGCGATGTCTTGTTCGGGCAGTCCAACGGTTGGTTGATCATGTGGATCACGCTAGTTGTGATCGGCATCATCTCCACTTTCGGGCCCACGCGTGGCTCAATCGAAGGCCTCATCTATATGAAACCGTCTGCTAAAGTGCTGTGGGGCGGGATGGTCGAAGTCCTGTCGCAGTCATTTCTTCTTTCGACCATCACCTTCCATTGGGTGAATCACCCGGGAAAGACATGGCTCACCTGGGCCCTTGGGGTCTTGTTCATCATCGCGCTGGCTCTTCCCGCGCTCGGCCTTCTGGCACATCAGACCAAGTCGCCTCGCAAGTGAGTACACCGCTGCCAAGATCCGGACTACTTCTTCTGTTTGAGCTTGGCCCAAGTGTCACGCAGGGTGACCGTGCGGTTGAATACCGGTCGCTCCGGCGATGAATCGGCATCGACACAGAAGTAGCCCTTGCGTTCGAACTGGACTCGGTCGCCGGGCCGTAGCTCTGCCAAGGTTGGCTCTGCTTTGCAATTGGTGATGACGACGAGCGAATCCGGATTAAGATTGTGGAGCCAGGTCTTTCCCTCCTCGATGTCTCCCGGGTTTTCCTTGGCGAACAGGTAGTCGTAGAGACGTGCCTCTACATCGACCGCGTGCGTTGCGGAAACCCAGTGGAGGGTCGCCTTTACCTTGCGCCCGTCCGGCGCGTCGCCGCCGCGCGTCGCCGGATCGTACGTGCAATGGATCTCGGCGATCTTGCCGTTGGCGTCTTTCACCACGTCTTCGCAACGGATGAAGTAGGCGTAACGGAGCCGAACCTCTCTTCCGGGTGAGAGTCGGTAGAATTTCTTCGGCGGATCCTCCATGAAATCCTCGCGCTCGATGTAGATCTCACGCGAGAACGGGACCTTCCGCGTTCCAGCGGCTGGATCTTCCGGATTGTTGACGGCGTCGAGCCATTCGACCTCTCCCTCGGGATAGTTGGTGATCACAACACGCACCGGGTCGAGTACGGCCATTACCCGCGGCGAGGTGCGATTGAGATCCTGACGGAGGAAGTGCTCAAGCAGCGAGACATCGACGATCCCCTGCGACTTTGTCACCCCGGTCTCACGGATGAACGTGCGGATCGCTTCCGGCGTGTACCCGCGCCGCCGCATCCCACGCAGGGTGGGCATCCGCGGATCGTCCCATCCGCTGACA
>CAZBSW010000361.1:0-1646 GCA_964494835.1 uncultured Thermotogae bacterium | reverse complement strand
GCCTTACTCTATACGGCTAGCTCGAGCCAGAATCCCCGAACCTGAACCCGACGAAGTGCGGATTAAGGTCAAATGGGTTGGCATCTGTGGCAGCGACGTAGAGGCGTACAGAGGGGTCCGCGCTCCCGAGTTCCTGAGTATGCCGGCGCGCCTGGGCCACGAAGTGGCAGGCACGATTGACTGTGTCGGAGATCGGGTCATCGGCTTGGCCAAGGGTCAGCGAGTTGTCTTGCGCTATGTGTGGGGAGCATTCGCCGAGTACGTTACCTGCAAGCCCTTCTCCGTGAAACCACTACCACACTGCATCTCCCTTCAGGCGGCCTCGTTGATCGAGATTCTCCCGGGCATACTGCATGCAGCCGATCTTGGGCAGATCGACCCTTCAAAGGACGTGCTGATCACAGGCCAGGGGGTAAGTGGGCTGATCCTAACCCAGGTAGTGCATCTCTTCAGCCCAAAGTCGCTTGTCGTGACGGACCTGTTCGACGAAAAGCTCGCGCTATCTCGGAAGTACGGAGCTACGCATACCTACCGCATCCCTTCTCCGGTAACACCGACCATGGACGTTCTTCGGGATGACTTCCCGCATGGGTTCGACGTGGTTATACCTTGCCTGCTCGAAGGAGACGGAATAATAGACGCGATCGACGCGGCTGCTCAGAACGGGCGCATCGTGATGTACGGGTGCGTTGGTCCGACAACGAAACCTGTAGACTTTTACAAGTTTCACAGGAAACGCCTCGACATCTTTTCTACCGAGCCGAAGCGAGACATCGATATGCGGCGCTATTTCGAGGAGTCCATCTCACTCGTTGCGGAGGGGCTTGTCAATACCCATGAGCTGATCACGCATACATTCCCGCTGCATCAGATTGGCGAGGCATTTGCCCTCCGCGAAGAGCATCGTCCCGATGTGATCCATGTGATGATCGACTGTGAGGTCAAGTGACTGGAGTAGTTCACCCGATGGCAAACTCGCAGCACTTATCCCGTCGACAGGGAGGATAGGCCAATGGATAAGCTCGGATACCAGTTCTCGTTCGGGCCCTGGAACATCCATGAGGGGGGCGATCCGTTCGGCCCACCAGTGCGGCCAAAGCGATCCTTCGGGGAGAAGCTGCAGATCTACGCCAACCTCGGTTTTGACGCTGTTCAGTTTCACGATGACGATGCTGTGCCGGATCTGGATGGGCTGACTCCCACCCAGATTGATCATGCCGCGCGAGAGATAAAGCAGCAGCTAGATGATCGTGGATTGGCCGCTGAGTTCGTCGCTCCTCGACTGTGGGAGGATCCTAGGACAATTGATGGAGCCTATACATCGAACGACCCGCAAGCACGAACGTATGCTATTGATCGCTCACTGAAGGTGATAGACATCGCCAATCTTCTGGGCACAGACCTAATCGTGCTGTGGCTTGCGCGTGAGGGTACCTGTCTGCGTGAGGCGAAAGACCCCATTCGCTCCACGAACTTGATCGTGGAAGCGATTGACCGTATGCTCGACTATGATACCGGGATCCGAATCGCCATCGAGCCAAAGCCGAACGAACCGATGGATCTGGCGTATGTGCCCACTGTTGGTCATGCTCTGGCTCTGGGGTACAAGACCACCGACCCAGAACGAGTTGGGATCAACATGGAAT
>CAZBSW010000360.1:0-1663 GCA_964494835.1 uncultured Thermotogae bacterium | reverse complement strand
GAGGTATTCGTCGAACCCGATATTGAGGAATATATCGTGTCCATCATTCGCAAGACCCGTACCGACAGCAACGTGTATGTCGGCGCTAGCCCGCGCGGTTCGCTCGCCTTGCTGAAGCTGGCCCGTGCCCAGGCGGCGTTCGATGGGCGTGACTACGTCCTGCCCGATGACATCAAGGCGTTTGCCGTCCCGGCATTGGCTCATCGCATGATCCTTAGTCCCGAACTGTGGTCTAAGCGGATCAGCTCCTCAGATGTTGTCCAGAAGATCCTGCACCTCGTGCCTGTCCCTAAGGTTGATTAGCATGTCCCCTAACCGCCGGCTGCGGCTCACTCTAGGCATCGCGATTGCCCTAGCAATTGGAGGCTTACTCATACGCGACGGACGGGTTCTCGCCATGTCCTTGCCGTTTATCGCCTACTCCGGCCTGGTGTTGTTCAAATCACTCGGGCACCCCGATCTCAAATTGGAGATTGAGCGTTCGCTCAGTGCTGAGCGGATTGTTGAAGGAGAAACAATCCACGTCACGCTCTCTGTCACCAATCGCGGTCCGTCTGCCCATCGCCTCTGTATCGTAGATCGCATCCCAGAAGAAGCGATAATAACGGAGGGAGAGGCCAATGCCATGGTGCATCTGGAGACGGATGGGCATACGGTCCTCTCTTATCATATACGCGGTCAGCGTGGAGAGCACACCCTTCCCGGAATTGACGCTACATGCTGGCCACGATTCATGCTAGCGCCCCAAGCCCGATTCTTCAGATGTGAAGCAAAGTTCCTCGTCATCCCCATAGCTGCGCCGATCACCGATATCGAAATCAGGCCACCACAGACGCGCGCCTATGCTGGTGTGGTGCGCGCGAATCAAGGGGGCAGCGGCCTCGACTTCTTTGGCTGCCACGCCTATGCGCACGGAGATGACATCCGCCGGATCAACTGGCGGACCTATGCCCGCACCGGCGAGTTGGTCGTTAACGAATACGAACAGGAGCGGATCGCCGATGTTACCATATTTCTCGACGCGCGTGCGCGCGCCAATCCTCGTGTCGGGGGAGAGGAGACCTTTGCCTACGCCGTTCGCGCCGCAGCGAGTATGAGCAAGTACTTCATCGGGCAGGGAAACTGCGTCGGATTGCTCATTTACGGCGATTATCTCAACTGGACGTTCCCCAACTACGGTAAGGTACAACTTGCACGAATCCTCGATTCCCTTGCACGAGCGACCCCCGCGGATAAAGAGGTGTTCGATGACCTTCGTTCTGTGCCAACTCGCCTCTTCCCACCACGTTCACAGCTCGTAATGGTAAGCGCTTTGCCTAATGTAAGAGACATTGAGGTCATCGGTGTTCTGCGCGCCCGCGGGTATCGAATCATTATGCTCGTTCCTGATCTGCTTTCTTACCAACTCAAAGACATCCCGGCAGGAGCGGATCGCGAACTTGCTCTCCGTGTGGTTACGCTTAGGCAGCGGTTGCTGCTGGATACACTGGCGCGGATCGGAATAGAGGTGGTCTTGTGGGACGTGACAGAGCCGCTTTCTGCTCCCTTGAGTTGGTCTCTATCGCGACGGGGAAGAAGGCTCGCATGAAGACAGCCGCGTTTGTGTACACCGCCATCACGTGCGCTCTACTTGCTGGAAGCGGATTCTCCCTGGGATCGATTC
>CAZBSW010000359.1:0-1668 GCA_964494835.1 uncultured Thermotogae bacterium | reverse complement strand
CGTTTAAGGTGGTGTTAAAAGATGGAACTCTCTCAATTACGCACACATAATGTCGAAGAGCTACAGGCGCTGGCAAAATCGTTCAAGTTACGAAACGGAAACCAGCTCGGTAAGGAGGATTTGCGTCGTGCGGTCATGTTGCACCTCGCAAAGATAAACGAACTCCAACTGGACGATGGCCTTTTAGAAATCCTGCCGGACGGGTACGGCTTCCTCCGCGGCAATGACTGCCTGCCAGAAAAGAACGACATATATGTCTCCCCATCCCAGATAAAGCGGTTTGGCCTTCGTGACGGTGATGTGATTTCCGGTTCGATACGTGCGCCCAAGAACGATGAGCGTTATTTTGCGCTTTCCAAGGTGGTGAAGGTCGACGACAGCACGCCGGAAGAGGCGCGGCGGCGGCCGCACTTCCGTGAGCTGACCCCGCTTCATCCCGATGAACACTTGCGTTTGGAACACGATCCCAAGGATATTTCCACCCGCATCATCGACCTGTTCTGCCCGATCGGCAAAGGACAGCGCGGGCTGATCGTTTCACCGCCCAAAGCCGGGAAGACAACTCTTCTGAAGAAGATCGCACACGGAATAAACGCTAATCATCCCGAGATCAAGCTGTTTGTCCTCCTCGTCGACGAGCGTCCTGAGGAGGTCACCGACTTCAGGAGATCGATCGACAACGGCGAAGTTATCGCGGCGACGTTCGACCAAGAACCACGCCATCACACCCGCATCTCCGAGTTGGTCACCAATCGTGCCAAACGACTTGTGGAAACAGAAAACGACGTAGTAATCCTGATGGATTCGATCACGCGCCTTGCGCGGGCATACAACCTCTCCGTCCCGTCGTCGGGTAAACTCCTCTCCGGTGGAATGGATCCAACTGCGCTGTACAAACCGAAGGAATTCTTCGGCGCCGCCCGCAACATCGAAGAGGGGGGGAGTCTGACAATTATCGCCACCGCGCTCGTGGACACGGGAAGCAAGCTGGATCAGGTTGTATTCGAAGAATTCAAGGGAACCGGTAACATGGAGTTGCTCCTCGATCGGAACTTGTCGAACAAGCGTGTCTATCCGGCGATCGATGTCGAACAAAGCGGAACGCGAAAAGAAGAACTCCTCCTCCCAGCCAAGGTATTGAACCGTGTATGGATTCTGCGTAAGATGATGAGTAATCTCAACGACACCCAACAAGCGATGGAATTCATAAAAAGCAAGATGGAGGCGACAAAGGACAACGAGCAGTTCCTCGAGTTGATGAGCAGTGACTGAGAAAAAACCGATTCGCAAAGATCGCGTTCTGCTGGCGCTCCTCTTTCTTGTCACAATTATCCTTGTTCCGATCCTTCTCAGCTCCGGAGGGTCGGATACGGGTACCCCTGCGACAACCGGCGATCAGAATGTGGAGACGACGACAGGAACACCTGTACCGTCTACGTCGCCGCTGGATGAAACGACGGTAGCACAGACACCATCATCCGAGGAGCCGCTGAGTACCGCCGAACCGGCTGCAGAGCAACCGGCAGCGACCGGGACGACACTTCTCACACACGTGGTTCAGGCGGGTGAGACCTTGGCAAGCATCGCCGCACAGCTAAACGTAACCCCAATGCAGATCATGGCCGACAATCGTCTGTTCGCGGCCGATGCGATCACGGCGGGTATGAC
>CAZBSW010000358.1:0-1685 GCA_964494835.1 uncultured Thermotogae bacterium | reverse complement strand
CGCGTGCCGTGGTTCATCGACTATCTCGACTCGCTGATCGAGGCCGGCGACAACCCCCCGGTGGGAGAGGCGGATTGGGACGAGGACGCGGTGAACGTCCTCACCGTGCACCAGGCAAAGGGGCTGGAGTTTCGCGTTGTCTTCCTCGTCGGCCTGGTGGCGGGCAGGTTCCCGTCCCGCAACCGGCGTGATGCGATCCCACTTCCCGATCCCCTGATCAAGGACACACTGCCGGGTGAGGAAGCGGACTTCCACAAGCAGGAGGAGCGGCGTCTGTTCTATGTCGGGATGACGCGTGCCAAGGAGGATCTGTATCTGACAAGTGCCAAGGACTACGGTGGCAAGCGGCCGCGCAAGCCAAGCCAATTCACGTCCGAGTCGCTCGACCTTTCGCCGACACAGCTCAGCACGACAAAGGGGTCGGCGCTTGCACCACTCACCCGCCACGGCAAAGGAACACCGACAGCGGCAAGCGACGAGCTTGTTCTCATCCCGCGCGGGGAAGAGACGCTCGTTCTCAGCAACCGCAAGATCGACGACTATCTCACCTGTCCCATGAAGTACCGCTACATCCATATCCTTAAAGTCCCCATAAGACAACACCATTCCGTGATCTACGGAAGTGCTATCCATCATGCGATCAGACGATATAACACGGCGCGCCACGCTGCCCGCGGCGCACTTCTGCAAGGGAAAGAGCCGATCACGCTCGCCGAGGTTCAGGACGCATTCCGAAAGGCGTGGCAGACCGAGGGTTTTCTCACCCGTGAGCACGAGGAGCTGCGGTTTCAAGAGGGGCTGGAGGCCCTTTCCGAGTTCTACGCGCACGCCGAGAGTGAGGAGACCGTACCGACATACATCGAACAGCACTTCTCATTCGTGGAGGACGGAGTGAAGATCGTGGGGATATTCGATCGTATTGACATTCCCGATGCCAACAAGCCGGAAGAAGGCAAGATCATCGATTACAAGACGTCGCGGGTGGAGGATCAGCAGGACGCGGACAAGAAGACCGCAAAGAGTAGGCAGCTTGCGATCTATGCCCTTGCCTACGAGAAGCTGTTCGGAAAGCTCCCCGCAACTCTCGAACTGCGCTTCCTCACGCCGAAACTGTTCATCGGTAGAATCGCCGCAAGCGATAAGGAAGTCTCGCTTGCCCGCGCGGATATCGAAAAGGCGGCCGCCGGCATTCGTGCTGGGCGCTTCCCGGCCGATCCGGAATACTTCGCCTGCACTTACTGTCCGTACCGCACAATCTGCCCGGAGAAGCGGTAGCGCCACAAGCCTTTCCTCTCGCCCGCTCGTTACACTCGCTCAAGGCGCAGAGCTCGCCAAGAAACACCTTGTGTTATATTGTTTCCTTATGATAGCGCCGTTCTCCGCGCCCCTGTCTGCCCGAACAGTCCGGCAGACAGGCCTGCGCCTGTGTGCCCTAATGAAACGACACACAGGCCTCTGCAGGAGAGAATGCTCTTGTCTTTCCTCATCACTCATCACCCATCACAGTTTCACAGCTACGCACGATTATTTAGGCTTTCTCGCCCGCACGATGAGGAAGTACGGGACAACCTGAGCGTCTTGGATGTTGGGGTAGGCGTGCACGGTTTCATCGTCCGGGCACGGTTCGCTGAACCGTTCGAGGCGGAAGCCTGTGTCGACCAGCGTGTTCAGCCACTGCCCCAGTG
>CAZBSW010000357.1:0-1696 GCA_964494835.1 uncultured Thermotogae bacterium | reverse complement strand
TTGGACCGTTGCGAGAAGAACGAAAAGTTCGTCAACTTCAACATCATAGTTGTTCTCCGCATTGGCGATCGCCGACTCCAATGTCTTGCGGATCGTTCGCGCCGCTTTCTTGTTGGACAACATAATGATCCGCAATGCATCGTTGACGTTCTTCCCGCGGATGACGTCGGTCACCAATCGGGCTTTGTACGGGGATATACGCACTCCTCTAGTTATCGCACGTGCTTCCATCTGCTCTCCCCTAGGTCAGTCCCGGTGCCCGCTTCTTCTTCATCCCGCCGTGAGAGCGGAACGTTCGCGTCGGCGCGAATTCCCCCAACTTGTGCCCTACCATGTTTTCCACTACATAGACCGGCACATGGACCTTTCCATTGTGAACTTTGATCGTCAGCCCGACCATCTCCGGAGTGATCATCGAAGCGCGCGACCAGGTCTTGATCTCCGTAATATCCCCGCGTCGAGCCTTCTCTACCTTTCGCTCAAGGCTTTCGAGCACGTAAGGGCCTTTTTTCGTTGACCTCGGCATATTTACTCCTTATCTTCTCCCTCTACCGGCTCTACGCACAATCAGCGCGCTCGACTTCTTGTTCCTTCTCGTTCGTCCACCCTTGGCTAGTTTCCCTGTGGGAGAAACCTGCGGGCGCCCGACGCGCGCGCGCCCTTCACCACCACCGTGTGGATGGTCGACTGGATTCATTGCAACACCGCGTACGTGTGGCTTCCGCCCCAGATGACGTATACGTCCGGCCTTGCCGTGCTTCACGTTCTTGTGATCGGGGTTCGACACCTCGCCGATCGTTGCGCGGCATTCCACGTTAAAGATACGAACCTCGCCCGACGGCATACGAATGTGAGCCCGATTCCCTTCTTTGCCGATCAGCTTCGCCGACGTCCCGGCAGAACGTGCGACTTTTCCGCCGCTTCCGGGATTCAGTTCCAGGTTGTGAATCACAGCACCGAGAGGAATACGCCGCAGAGGCAATGCATTGCCGATACGGATCTCCGCTTCATCCCCGGCTTGCACTTCAGCGCCGACCTCGAGTGAGACGGGCGCGATTATGTATCGCTTCTCGCCGTCTGCGTAGTGAAGGAGGGTGATCCATGCGGAGCGATTCGGGTCGTATTCGCGTGAGACAACTCGCGCTGTGATACCGTCCTTGTCTCGCGCAAAATCGATGACCCGGTACCTTCGCTTGTGGCCACCACCACGCCAGCGTACCGTTACCTTCCCCTGTACGTTGCGCCCACCTTTCTTGTGGTAAGGTCGCAGTAGGCTCTTTTCGGGGGCCACAGCGGTGAGGCCCGAGAAATCAGGTAGATCGGCGTGACGACGCCCCGGCGATGTCGGCTTGAATCTCTTGAGTGCCATGTTTTCTATCCCCCCATCACGTCGATTCGGTCGCCGGGAGCAAGCAGCACGATCGCCTTTCGCCAACGGGGCGTACGCCCATGCAGTTGACTCAATCGTTCGCGGCGCGGCTTACCCTTCCTGTTCGCTGTCCATACCTTCTTCACTCTCACCTTGAACAGCTCCTCAACGGCCTTGCGTATCTCAACCTTGTTCGCACCAACAGCTACACGGAAGGAGTACTTCCTGTCCTCCATGCGCGCCCATGATTCTTCTGTCAGGATTGGTTCGAGGATAATGTCCTCTGCATGCGTCAACTTCGCCATGGCTATGACCTCTCCTTAAGTT
>CAZBSW010000356.1:0-1697 GCA_964494835.1 uncultured Thermotogae bacterium | reverse complement strand
CACGCGCGTTGATCGATGTCCTGTTCGCTCAACAGGTGTGTGGTCAGGCCTTCTTCCTCTTCAGGCTCCTCAGAGACCAGGCCGAACGGATGTTCGGCGAATCCCTGGAACAGATCGAGGTGCCGCCGTAAGATAAGCGCCGCCTCTGACAGGGCCTCTTCCGGCCTAATTCCTCCGTCTGTTGTTATGTCTAGGATCAATCGTTCATAGCCGGTCTTCCCGCCGACGCGTGTCTCTTCAACGGTGAAATTGACACGCTTCACCGGAGAGAAATCGGCGTCGATCGGAATCACCGCTAGGGGCGCGTTCTCGAGCCGGTTCATCTCTGCCGGACGGTATCCATAACCAGTCTCCACCTCCAGCTCTACCTCCAGCTCACCCTTCTCATTTAGCGTGGCAATGTGCAAATCGGGGTTGATAACCTCTACGCCGGACGTGAGCATGATATCCGCTGCCGTCACAACGCACGGGCCTTGCTTCTCGATCATGATGCGTGTCGACTCATCGTTGTGTACCCGCAAACCCAACCCCTTGATGTTGAGGATAATCTCTAGGATATCCTCCTTAACTCCTTCAACGGTGTCGTACTCATGGTATTTGCCGGCAAAATTGACCCGTACCACGGCGGCTCCCGGGATCGAGGATAGGAGAGTTCGACGCAGGCTGTTACCGAGCGTGGACGCAAATCCCCGCTCCAGTGGCTCGATGACCACCCGCCCATATTTCTCGTTGAGTTCCTCGACCTTCACTTCTCGAGGGAAGACCAACTCGCCCATGTTAACCTCCTAGCGGGAGTAGAATTCGACGATCAGGTTGGCAGCGATTGTATAGCCCGTCTCCTCCAAGTTGGGAGGCGCGATCGCCTGAAACTTCATCGCCTCGAGATCTCTTTCCAACCAGCTAGGAGTCTCGCGCTTGCTGTTCGATTCCAATATCCCCTTTACGCGCGCGCGCCGCGCCTCTTTGACGGCAACGGTATCTCCCGAGCTCAACAGCACGGAAGGGATGTTCGTAGCACGCCCGTTCAGCTCGATGTGCCCGTGGGTGATCATCTGTCGTGCCTGATCACGTGACGAAGCAAATCCAACACGGTAAAGAGAGTTGTCCAAACGCCGCTCAAGCAATGTGAGGAGTGCCTCACCGGTGACCCCTTTCTGACGCTTAGCCCAGGCGACATAGCTGTGGAACTGTCTCTCGCGCACACCATAGATCCGTCGCGCTTTCTGCTTCTCACGCAGGTGCAGCTGGTACTGGCTCCGCCGCGACCGGTGTTTCTTGGCTCGTTCTCCTGGCGGATAGCTTCGGCTTGCCATCGGGCAACTTTGCGTGTAACAGCGATCACCCTTAAGAAAAAGCTTCTCGCCCTCCCTGCGACACTTCTTGCACTTCGGCCCTGTATCTCTTCCCATTATCGTCTCCCTCTGTTGCTGCTATGGGAAACCGGTGTAACGTTCCTGACTTCTTCCACTCGGATACCCGATCCCTTTATCGTCTGCACCACGGATTGCCTTCCCGATCCTGTTCCTTTTACCGAAATACAGACGGATCGAACTCCGTAGTCTTTCATCTCGCGCACGAGGGCTTCAGTCGCAATTTGAGCAGCGAACGGCGTACCCTTACGTGAACCCTTGTATCCCACCATACCCGGACTCTTCCACGTAATCGGATTGTCATTCGTATCGCACACAGTGATGATT
>CAZBSW010000355.1:0-1715 GCA_964494835.1 uncultured Thermotogae bacterium | reverse complement strand
TCGAACTACGCACCACGAACTGTTCTCCCCAACTCAACGAACTCCCTTATCCCTTAACCCCTTAATCCTTACTCCTATCCGCCTCACCTATCGCTCGTAGCATAACCCTTTATCCTCACCTTGAGTTTCTTGCAATGTTGCCTCTTATCTATGTGGCTCTTCTAGTATTTGCCATATCTCAGCAGTAAGCTGGAGAGGGGTGATGAGAAATGCGGACACTATCTGTTGGCCTCCTCATTGTCATGGTTGTGAGCCTGCTGTGCATCGCCACGGGAAAGCTCGATGTATACTTCATCAACGTCGGACAGGGAGATGCAATTCTCATCGACTACGGGGAATGCGAGATGTTGATCGACGGAGGTTCGGATGGTTCCTGGATGCCGTTCTTGAACCAATATGTCGATGGGCCACTTGAGGTGATGGTTGCGACTCATCCTCATGCCGATCACATCGGGGAACTGGACGAGGTACTCGATGTGTTCGACGTTGATGCGATCATCACGAACGGCGCGGGGCTCTGTACATCTGCATATCTGAACTTCTATAAGGCTGCGTTGGCTGAAGAATGCTCTTGCACCACCATCAGTTGCGATGACTGGATTCGGCTGGGCGATCTCACCTTCATGGTGTTGCATCCCGACGAGCTGACCGGAGATGCAAATGAGGATTCGCTCGTCCTATTAATGAAGTTCAAGTCTGTGAGCTTCCTCTTTATGGGAGATATCGGAGAGGCGACCGACAAGGAGCTGCTCGAAAAGGGATGTCTAGCCGATGTTGATGTGCTAAAGGTAGCTCATCACGGATCTAGGTACGGAACAACGGAAGCATTCCTGGAAGTCACTCAGCCGGAGATAGCCGTCTACTCCGCTGGGGCCGGGAATCAATACGGACATCCGCATGATGAGACACTCCAGCGGCTGGAGGCTGCTGGAGCTGAGGTCATGGGAACGGACTTGTGTGGGACGATCTGCATTTCGACAGACGGCGAAGAGGTTTGGGTAGCGACAGATACACAGGAGGGCATGGGTGCAGACTGACCCCTTGAGGAGGCTCCGTAACGGACATTTGGATAACGTGCAGCCTTAGGTAGAGAGCCGAAGTCTGGCGGTATCTACCTCTACTACCAATGCACCTCCTACTTCGTCCACACTTCTCTACTCACCACTCTTGCCTCAAAGCTCGCGTGCGCTACCATATTGACGAAGGCGGAATGGTAAGAGGCAAGGTCTGACCCCAGCACCCTTGACCCCAGCACCCTTTTGTCCTTTCTGCCGCCGATGCGTACTGTGCGAAACACTCGGTTACGGTTATCATCGCAACAACCTTTCGAGCCACGGCTGAATCGCGACTCGCCGAGCCAGGCCTCAGACGGATATCATAATGAGAGAACGCTACTTGGTAATTGCAAACCTATCGCTAGTTTCCGCCCTTGTTATGCTTGGTTTCGCAGTCATTTCACCGGTACTACCCCAATACGCCCTCTCGTTCTCCGTTTCGGTAGCAATGACCGGATGGGCAGTATCGGGCTACGCGCTCGCGCGGCTGCTCATGGACCTGCCGGCCGGGATCCTCGCCGATCGATTCGGCCGCAAGCGCAGTATGATCTTCGGTCTGGTGCTTATCATTGTCTCGTCGGTGCTTTCCGGGTTTGCGCCTACCTACATTTGGCTCGTCATGGGGCGCGTGCTGCAAGGGATCGGATCGGCGTTCTACAT
>CAZBSW010000354.1:0-1722 GCA_964494835.1 uncultured Thermotogae bacterium | reverse complement strand
CGGGCCTCATCGGCGGGGAGTACTCGCGCTTCCAATGCTTCCCCGTCGACCCACATTGTGAAGCTCGAAACGACCGCACCGACCGGAAGTGGGAAGACATAGCGGCCCTCGATATCGGCGTTGGTATCGTTTCTGAACAATTGATCAACATGCGTTGTCACCACCCCATCCCGGATTGTGACACTCACATCGTGATAGACGATCGATAACCATCCCCGAGCGGGGTCATCAGGTAGGATGACGCCATCGGCGAACACGCCGACTGATACCAGGAAACTGGAAAGAAGAACGAAAAACAGGACCATCCAGAACATGCGGCGGTACATTAAGATCGCCTCCGTGAATAAAATCCTACTACTTACACCTTAACGGTCGATCCGTTCCGCACTGCGGGTCAAATGAGGAACTATCCCGGTTTTGCGGACAATGCACCGCGCAAATCGGAATCGGCTGCTCGCCGCAGACGAGTGGTGTGGTTCGTCTGAGTCCTCGGCGGACCGGAATACATCCGGCTGCCCTTCCCTTCTCGAATACTCGTCGCTTGCGCAATCGGCATTCCGGCGTGGCGAGAAATCCATCGCCGCGCTACAACATGGCATGTTGAAGGGAGGCAATGCCGATGCGTGTATTGTGGATTCTATGGGATAGATACTATCTCTCGCCGTTCTCAGGGAACTATGGAACGGTTCCCTTTGTGCTGAAGACCGCTTAAAGCATCAGAATGCGTCTCTCCGCGGGAATGCCGGGTCTCGCTCACAGCCCGGCGATCCAGCGTTCGGCCGCGCGAGGCGAGGAGAGATGAACAACGGTGAGATGCGCGTTCTCCGGCTTCGCGAAGAGCAACGGATACTCGCGTCGTCGCCTGCGGTACGTCTGTAGTGCCCACAGAAGGATTGACTCCCGACTGAACAGCTGGGTGAGGAACCGTTCACGGTTGCCGTTCCACAGCTCCTCACGGGTGAAGACCCGGCGAAAGGTGCGTCTCACGAGCCGCCACATGATGAGTGAAAGCCGAAAGTTGAGCCAGACGACAGTATCAGCGCGCGGCCACACAATGTCGCGCGCCACGCGATAGTTCCCGTCGACAACCCACATGTCCTCGGTCACCGCCTGCGTCACGCGCTCCCGGAACCTCTCGTTGTCGGCCTCGGTCCAAGCTGGCTCCCAGTGGAGGGCATCAAGTTCGACATGCGGTACGCCAAGAATACGGGCCAATCGCGCGGCGAGCGTCGTCTTACCCGAACCGCAGGTGCCCACAACTGCGATCCGTTGCATAGGTCTTATATTCTCAGCACTCGCAGAGATCATGTAGTAGATCGTAGGCGGCTTGATACAACACCGCAAACGGAAACCGCGCATTCGCAGGCACCGGACTAGGTCCGCTTCGTTCTCGCCCGACCGATTCGGCATTTACAGGAAGATCGACAATGCCTACTAGCGATGGGAGTGGTTACACGTTCGCTTCTGCGTCTGGGCAGCAACATCCCGTGGGGACAAGGGCTTTGTGCCACGGAGAACCTGGTACCAATACAGCGTCGGAGTTTGCCTAAGAAATCGGGGTACGGAAAGAAAGCGGGAGGCCGAGTACCTCCCGCTTTCGGACTTGTCGTTACTTCTTGATGAACACCGTGCCCTTACCGGTAAAGGTGTTCGTGCCGTCTGTTGCCATCACTACGTAGATGTAGCCACCGTTCGCCAGTGAGGCACCACTGCTGTCGGTGC
>CAZBSW010000353.1:0-1737 GCA_964494835.1 uncultured Thermotogae bacterium | reverse complement strand
ACAACGATCCCAATCTGCGCGGCGACGACGTGCGCGAGGGCCTGGTGGCGATCATCAGCGTGAAGATCCCCAGCCCCGAATTCGAAGGCCAGACCAAGACCAAACTGGGCAATCCTGAAGTGGCGAGCCTTGTATCGACCATCGTCCAGGAACAGCTCAGCGTCTATTTCAAGAAAGATGCAAAGGCGGCACGGGCGATCATCGAGAACTCGATCAACGCCGGTCGTGCGCGCCTGGCCGCGGCCAAGGCCCGCAAGATGGTCCGACGCAAAGGCGCGCTGTTGGCGACCGCCCTCCCCGGTAAGCTTGCCGACTGTTCGAGCTCTGATCCGGAGAAGAGCGAGTTGTACATCGTGGAGGGTGATTCGGCGGGAGGGAGCGCTAAACAAGGTCGCGATCGGACGTTCCAGGCGATCCTCCCTCTGCGTGGGAAGGTGCTGAACGTGGAGAAGGCGCGGCTGACGAAACTGCTGGATAACGCTGAGATCAAGGCGATGATCACCGCAGTGGGAACAGGGATCAGGGATGAATTCTCGTTGGAACGGCTGCGCTACCATAAGCTCGTGATCATGGCCGATGCCGACGTCGATGGCGCCCACATCTGCACTCTGATCATGACCTTCTTCTTTCGTTACCTGCGGGCGTTGATCGAGCACGGTTACCTGTACATCGCCAAGCCGCCGCTCTATCAGGTTAAGGAAGGGAACAAGTCTCTCTATCTGTATACGGATGAGGAGCTGGACGAGTATCGCGCCGGATCCGACGGGCGTTTCTCCGTCAAGCGGTTCAAGGGATTGGGTGAGATGAATCCGCGCGAGCTGTGGGAGACGACGATGAACCCGGAGAGACGCATCCTGAAGAAGGTTGAGATCCGTGATGCGCTGGAAGCAGACGAAGTCTTCTCTACGCTGATGGGAACCGATGTCGGTCTTCGCCGCGACTTCATCTGGGAGAACAGCGACAAGATCACGACCCTCGATATCTAGTCCCGTTTCCCTCGATACCGCGCGGACACATGTAGGACAGGAGGAGAGAGATGGCAAGAGGGATCCTTCTATTGACAACGCTCGCGGTCGTGTCGTTCTCTCTGGCCGCAGGAGCAACATCTATTGGTGCCATAACAGGGATCGATCCAACCGGCATTGTGCTGGTGGGCGCGGTTGCTGACGTTCAAATAAACAGCCTCCTAGACGCGCGCATGCAGCTATCCTTATCCGTAAATTCGGATATCAAAGGGCTTCTGCTCGTGGGAGGTGCGGTAGTTGCCCGCTATCCAATATCCATATTCGTCCCGTTCCTTGGTGTGGGAGGCGGAATGGCCGCTACCCCACGCGGTTACTCGTGGGGGATGACCCTCGATGGTATTGTCGGGGTGCGCATTGTGCTCGCTGGTCCAATCGCCGCGTTTGTTGATTTACACTATATTACGCGGTTCTCCGCAGCGACGATCACAGCCGGTCCGCTCTACGAGGTCGGTATCAGTCTATCGTTGTAGATGGTCATCGGACTCGCGATTTCTCTGGGGGTGGTGACCGCCCTGTGGGTAGGGTGGAACCTTACTCTCGATGCCCTGTGGCAACCAACGGATCGGGTGACCGTCCGCCGGATTCTGTTCTTGGCAGATGTCAAGCCGGGAGAACATGTGGTCGATCTCGGTTGCGGGGACGGCCGCATCGTGATCGCTGCCGCACGTGTTTTTCGAGCACGAGCGACCGGGATCGAAATCGACCCGTGCCG
>CAZBSW010000352.1:0-1739 GCA_964494835.1 uncultured Thermotogae bacterium | reverse complement strand
AAAGAGCTCAAGCGAGAAGTTTGCCGGAGCCGAGAGATCATTCACCATTGAGGCGATGATGGGAAACACCTGGGCCCTACAGGCTGGGACGTCACACTATCTCGGCCAGAACTTTGCGCGCGCGTTTGACATCAAATTCCTCAACGAGGACAACGAGTTCGAGCATTGCTATACCACCTCATGGGGAGTGAGCACTCGTATGGTGGGTGGGATTGTAATGGCCCACGGTGACGACAAGGGTCTGCGTCTGCCCCCACGGCTGGCTCCGATTCAGGTGGTTATCGTCCCCATCTGGCGCACTGATGATCAGAAGAACCTGGTAATTACCTCTATCGGAGGAGTGAATCGCGCACTTGCCGATGCCGGCGTGCGAGTACACGTTGATAGGCGTGAGGGGATAACGCCTGGGTTCAAGTTCAATGATTGGGAGATGCGCGGCGTGCCGGTGCGGATGGAGATTGGTCCTCGCGATGTAGAATCAGGCACCGTGGTCGTGGCGCGACGCGACGTTCCCGGCAAAGACGGAAAGCGGACGCTGTCGCAGCAAGACCTTTCATTGACAATCCCCAAGCTCCTTGACGAAATTCAGGCCCACATGCTGACGTTGGCAACCGAGTTCCGTGACGAGCACCTGCACCACGCCGGTTCCTACGACGAGCTGAAAGAGATCATCAAGGACGGATGGGCGCTGATCCCGCACTGCAATACCAAGGAGTGTGAGGAAAGGATCAAGAGCGAGACAAAGGCGTCATCCCGCTGTTACCCTCTAGAAGAGAATAAGGGATGGAAAGCAAACGGCGTGATTTGCCCGGTCTGTGGGGCACCTGCCACTGGACTCGTATACTTCAGTCGCGCGTACTGACGAATAGAAGAGGCAATACATGAGTATTCTGCAAGAGCTTGAAGAGCGCTTCTTGCGCTACGTGAAGATCGATACCCAGAGTGATGAGTCTGGAACCTCCGTTCCCAGCACGCAGAAGCAACTTGATCTGCAACGGGTCCTTGCGGCCGAGCTTTCGGATCTTGGTGCCGACAATGTGCAAATCACGGACTACGGATGTCTTCTTGCCAGCATCCCGGCGCGGCATGTTCCCGCCAACGTCCCGAGTGTTGCTCTGCTGGCGCACGTCGATACCGCCCCCGCATTCACCGGGGCCGACGTGAAACCGATCGTCCATCGGAGCTACAACGGAGAAGCGATACATCTCCCCGACGATCCCGCGCAGGTCCTATCTCCGGATGAAGTACCTGAACTGAGGGAGAAGATCGGTCACGATATTATCACTGCCAGTGGGTTGACCCTACTTGGGGCCGATGACAAAGCAGGGGTAGCGGTCATCATGACCGTTGCCTCTCATCTCCTCTCTCATCCGGAGATTCCGCATGGACCGATCCGGCTCTGTTTCACGCCGGATGAGGAGGTCGGCCGTGGCGTGGAACATCTGACCCTTGAGGATCTAGGGGCGGAAGTTGCCTATACCCTGGATGGCGGCGCTGTCGGCGATGTCACATACGAGAGCTTCTCTGCCGATCGGGCGGTGGTAAAGATCACGGGTGTATCGATTCATCCGGGGACGGCGAAAGGGAAAATGGTGAACGCCCTTCACCTGGCGGCGCGGTTGATAAACGTCCTGCCGCAATACACGCGTACTCCCGAAACCACCTCCGGACATGAAGGATTCATCCACCTGTATCGGATGGACGGTACGGTAGCCGAAGCGGAGCTGCACTTCATCCTG
>CAZBSW010000351.1:0-1769 GCA_964494835.1 uncultured Thermotogae bacterium | reverse complement strand
AGAGGCGCAAATCCGTAGTCGAGGACGGCGGGGTCGCCGATCTCGATCACTTCTTTCGCCTGCGCCGTGTCCTTGGCACCGATGTCTATCCACAGGTCTACCAGGCGAACGACCTTCTTCTTCTCCTCATCCTGCAGAAGGTGGATTGGCTTGCGCCCAATTACGCCGAGGACAATCCCCTTATTGCCGCGGATGCGCACCCGCTGTCCGGGGAGGACCTGCGGATCCCAGCCCCCGATCCCGGAGAACGACAGATACCCGTTGTCGTCGATGTAGGTGATCATCAGTCCGATCTCATCGGCGTGGCCGGCGAGCATGATCCGTGGGCTCCCGTTCTCGTTCACCACCGCAAACGAATTCCCGTGCACGTCAACCCATGTACGATCGGCGAACTTGTCCGCCTCTTCCCGCCAAATGAGGGATAACTCCTCTTCAAAGCCGGACGGGCAGATCGTATCCATGCACGCGCGCAAGAACTCAACTCTATCCTTATCCATCCTGCCTCCTTCTTGACTATGACTTATCAGTCTACCGGCTTCTCGGCGGATTTCCAGCAGGGATCGAGTCTATTATGCCATCGCCGCGTTTGGTCAAGGCGCCTTTTTGATCTGTCTTGTGTCAACGGGTCAAGTCGGCGCCTTCTCAACCTTCTTTGCATTGATTGGCAAAGACGCCACCTCCTCAGCCTGCTTCGTACGGATTGGCTGAGGAGGCCTGATCCCAAGCCGACCCCTCCTCAGTCTCTTTCGTACCGATTGGCTGAGGAGGCCTGATCCCGATGCGACACCTCCTCAGCCTCTTTCGTACCGATTGGCTGAGGAGGCCTGATCCCAAGCCGACACCTCCTCAGTCTTCCTCGTACGGATTGGCTGAGGAGGCCTGATCCCGTAGAATGGACGTCAATACCGATCATGAAGCAAAGAGGGATGGAGTAAGTGAACTTTCTCAAGACAATTTTCTACGACAATCCGGTCTGGCTGTGGTTTCTCGCCGCCGCCATCGCCATTGTGATCCCGTTTGTCCTGTGGCTCGTCAGGCGCTTTGCTACCCGGCGACTCGCCGTTCTCGCCGCGCGGACGAAGACCGACATCGATGACTTCTTTGTCGACCTTCTTGGACGGACCAAGCTCTTCTTCCTGATCTTCCTCGGCCTGTATGCCGGCGCGCTCGCCCTAACCACCCCCGCGGTCGCCGACCGTGCAATAAAGACGTTGATGCTCCTCTCTTTCCTTTTGCAAGTAGCGTTCTGGGGAAACACGATCATCAGTTTCTGGATCACGCGTGCGGCCAAGAAGCGGCTCGATCAGGATGCGTCGGCGGCCACCACGATCCGCGCCTTCGGCATCTTGGGCAAGCTTGTGTTGTGGGTCGTGCTTGCTCTCCTCGCTCTCGACAACCTGGGGATCAAGATCACGTCCCTCATCGCCGGACTGGGGATCGGCGGAGTGGCAATCGCACTGGCACTGCAGAATATTCTCGGCGATCTGTTCGCATCGCTCTCCATCGTATTCGACAAGCCATTCGTAATCGGTGACTTCATCATCGTGGACGAGCACCTCGGCACGGTGGAACGGATCGGGCTCAAGACGACGCGCCTGCGCAGCCTCTCCGGCGAGCAACTGGTCCTCTCCAACAAAGACCTTCTGCAGAGTCGCATCCGAAACTACAAGCGGATGTTCGAGCGCCGGGTCGTCTTCTCAATCGGCGTCACCTAACAGACGCCGTATGAAAAGCTGCACCAGATCCCGGGCATGATCCGCGAGATCATC
>CAZBSW010000350.1:0-1771 GCA_964494835.1 uncultured Thermotogae bacterium | reverse complement strand
GCCATGACCTCTCCCTGCGTGTACTCGCGCGAATCAAGGAGCTATCGCCACATGCTATCACCAAAAGCTCGATCATGCTCGGCCTGGGTGAAAAACGAGAAGAGGTGATTGATGCGATGCGTGAACTGCGCCTTGTCGGCGTCGACGCAGTGACACTGGGGCAATACCTCGCCCCGACCGACGCTTCGATGCCGGTGAAACGCTACCTACCACCGGAAGAATTCGCGGCGTTCGAGGAGGGCGCACGCAAGATCGGCTTCCGCTTCGCTATTGCCGGACCGTTCGTGCGTAGCTCATACCACGCCGCGCAAACCATCGCCGCATGCTCCGCGTGATCGAAAGCCTTACGCCGATGAACCCTGCGTTCGCCCTCGCCCTTGATGAGGCATTGCTCACCTGTGCTCAAACAAGCAAGCAGGACGTCCTCCATCTGTGGGTGAACGATCGTGCCGTCATTATCGGAAGGTCGCAGTCGGCTGCAAGCGAGGTCGATCTACGCTATGCCGCCACCCACAATATCCCGGTCCTCCGCCGCATAAGCGGTGGCGGGGCGGTCTATCACTACCCGGGGAACCTTAACCTGTCCCTAATCCTGCACGATGCCCGCTCTCTCGGGGGGGTTGCAGTGACATATCGGGCAGTTGGAGAGGCGCTTGTACATGCGCTACATCAAGTTGGAATCGATTCCCACGTTGACACAAACGCAATCATGATCGGCGAAAAGAAGATCGCGGGCGCAGCACAAGTCCGCCGCAGGAGTGCGCTCCTCTATCATACAACCCTTCTCGTTCATCCGCCCGACCTTCCGATACCGCAGATCCTGCGCGCTATGGATCCATCGTACGACACGAAGGCCGTCCCCTCGCACCCGCAACCGCTTGCATCACTCTCCGAGGTCGTGCCCGCGATAACCATGAACAGCCTTTCCCTGCCGCTCATACGAGCAGTGTCGGATCTCCTGACGGCACCGACGCGAGCTGATCGGTACGACAAAGAAGAGGTCGCGCATGCCACCAGATTGAAGTGCAACAAGTACGAGAGCGATCGATGGAACCTGTTTCACTAGAAGACAGAGTCATAATCAGAAAGCAGCTCGGCCGGCGAGGGCGCTCCCTGCTCGGCGTTGCTCGACGTTGTGTATACGGATACCCACAGGTTATCGTCGTTTATCCCCTGATCGATGGAAGGCCGTTTCCAACAATCTACTGGCTCTCCTGCCCCTTTCTCTCACGCCAGATCGCACATCTGGAAGCGTCCGGGATGATCGTACAGATGGAGAAACGACTACGCTACGATGCCACGCTCGCCGCGCGGGTCGTTCGTGCCCATCACCAATACATCCGCGACCGTCGAGTTCTTTTGAGCAATGATGACTATCGATTCCTCCAAAGAGAAGGAATGCTACCCGCTTTCACACAGCGAGGCATCGGCGGAATCGCCGATTTTGCACGAGTGAAGTGCCTACACCTCCATGTGGCACACGCGCTCACAGCATGCACAGGCACTAATCCGATCGGCGATTTGATCCTGCAGGAGCTACTGCATGCGTGCCCCAAGGAGGAAGTGATCTGCTCCGCTCACTAAGTAGCGGAGCAGATCAGCCAACGGCGCTTTCTTTTCGGATCCCCTTACGGATCCGCCTGGACGACAGGTGGTGTGTTCACGTTCTGTACGTGAATCACAAATGAATCACACGCGCTTGCTCCGCACACATCGGTCACCGTCAGACTTACCGCAATGTCTTCACCATCGCAGTTGGAAACATTGGGGG
>CAZBSW010000349.1:0-1773 GCA_964494835.1 uncultured Thermotogae bacterium | reverse complement strand
GCGCAATGTCTCCGGCGTCGGTCTTGAGAGGGCGATCGTGATTGCCGTGCACGTAGAGAAGCGGTACGTCGAGCATGGTCACGATGTACTCTAGGTAGTCGTAGGGAAGATCGCCGCAGGAGAGAATCAGATCGACCGTTCCGAACAACGCGCATATCCGTTCGTTATAGATCTCCCGGCTAACTGTATCGCTCACTACCAAGATCTTTACGGTCCGCAATGCCGGCACTGGCTTTTCATCCTCCACACAGGCACTTCCCTAGGAGATCCTATTATTTTACGGCGGCAAGAGCAAAACGCTCTCTTCGTTCAGTCGCGGCATCTCGAAAATGCTCGCGGCACCCGTGCCTGCACCACCGGTTTGATCAACGTTGTGATCTG
This sequence comes from uncultured Thermotogae bacterium, assembly GCA_964494835.1. Taxonomy (GTDB): domain Bacteria; phylum Bipolaricaulota; class Bipolaricaulia; order UBA7950; family UBA9294; genus M55B144. The sequence continues at coordinate 1,392 of CAZBSW010000349.1, read as the reverse complement.
TCTCTCCGCTCGGTGGATCTACAGGCTCCAGTACTAGGATATGTTACCATGTTTGGTAGTATCGTAGCTTGTTTGCGACATCCAGCATGCCTTGGAGTATCAGATAGACTCGCGAACGCGGATCGGGTTTGGAAGGAAGCCGAACTATCTCCCCGGTCCGTCGACGCTCGAGTTAGGATCAAGCGACTGAAACAGAAAGAGTAGGCGTCTCTCTTTGGCGAAAAGAACAACGACTTCAAAGGGATTGGATACACGAAGAAAAGACGGTATGATGCGGGAGGCAGTAAGTTATGCGGGATGTAGGGGGGATAAACAGAGGTACAGGAAAGCGCGATGCGCTCAAGCACTGGTAGCAGCAGTCCTAGAAGGCAGAATCAAAGAGCCTCAATGAAGGAGGTGGGACGTTGAAAGTGCGATCAATCGCAGTAGGCGTCATGGCAGGGCTATTTGTGGCACTTTTCACCGTGATCGCAGTCGCCTCAACCGGGGAGATCTACTTCTCCTCAGACAAGAACGGCGCGAGCCGGGTGACTAATGTTCAGGAAGGGGATCAGGTCTGGATCTGCGTCTACGACCCAGACGAGAACATAGATTGCGATGTCCGAGACAAGATCTGGACCGACATCAAAATCTTCGATCCGAAAACCGGTGCTCTCATCATTTGGGAAAGCTGGGAAAGTCCTAGTGATACCGCTCCTTACGACTATTCAGGTAGGAAAGGGGATACCACTCACGGCAACTACCTTGAGGAGACCGGACCGGACACGGGTCTATTCGTGAGCAACAGGTCCTTCCAGATCGGCACGCGCGAGGACTATACCAAGCCCTACGAGAACACACACGTCGTGGACGATAATCACCATCACGACTTCAAGTGGGGAAACTACATCTACGACGGTAACTACGAGCCTACAAAGGATCAGAACATCGACGGGGACACGCGCGGCTGGATTGGACTCCATGATAGCGGCGATAGCGGAAATGTCGTGTTCACCGATGGGCTCCTATCCCTGGAAGACCATGAGTACGCGTTTCCGTCCGAGATTGTCCCCGACCCCACCGGCTCGCCCGCGGACTGGTGGCTCGTCGGCCGGTTCGAGAATATGGACACGCTTGTCGGCATGTATCAGGACTGGAACGACGGTACCGACGTCGCGGTGTCGATGATGAAGATTATTGACACCGAGGCAACGATTTCCTGGGATCAATCAGTGTATAAAGATGGGCTCAGTGCGGCAACGATCACGGTTGTCGACCCCGACGAAAACCTCAACTGCAACGAGGTCGAGTACGTGCCGGTGTTCATCATCGTCAACCCCGGATCCTGGAACCCGGTAAACACGCTGACCGCTGTGGCCAACCAGACCGGTGACAGTCCGAACAACTTCTGCA
>CAZBSW010000348.1:0-1790 GCA_964494835.1 uncultured Thermotogae bacterium | reverse complement strand
TACGAGTTCAATCCTCTCTATCGCCAACGGTTCGAGGAGGCAGGTATACATGTGGCCGCCACGTCTCCCGACGGTCTTCTCACAGAGATCGTCGAACTGGATGGTCATCCATGGTTCGTCGGAGTTCAGTTCCATCCGGAATTCCAGTCTCGTTTCCTCTCACCACACCCGTTGTTCACGGGCTTTATTCAAGCATGCATCGCGCACGGATCTTCCTCATCATCCTCCTGATCGGGGGAGCCCTTACCGCCTGGATTCTGCTCTCCAGCCACACACAGACACCGTCAGCCGCGACTTCACAAGCGCAAGGGGTCATGCTGTCCGGCTACGACAAGGATGGGAAAGCATCGTGGCAGGTAATGGCCAAGACAGGGAAGATGGAAGGGAATGACGGGACCCTGTCCGGGGTGTCGCTCACGTTCTTTTCGAACGGCAAGGATTCACTCGTCGGTACATGCGATACGCTCTATTTCTCCGGGGATAAGGCAACCCTGAGTGGAGATGTCACCATTGAAGAAGACGATCGTGTTCATCTCGCAACCACCAGCGCGACGTGGAGCGAAGCGACACAGGATATAACCGCGGAGAATGTTCACATCACCGTCCAATCGGCATCGATCACCGCACCTGGGTTCCGCTACGCACTCGACAGCGGGGAGGCGCTGCTGACCGGTGGCGTTCACGTACAGCTTACCGCGCCATCTTCATTAACCGTCGATGGGGAAACAGCCAGCGAAAGCGATGGTTTGATAGCCGTTACCGGAAATGTGCGGGCAAAGATGAATGACGGCGCGTTCACCTGCGCACGTCTCGAATACGATTCCAACTCCGGCGAGAGCCGCCTTTCCGGGGAGGTAATTGGTTCTGTATCTGCCGGCACGATAGAGGCCGGAACGATCACCATTTCGCAAGAGACGATCGTTGCCGATGACGGGGTGCACGTCCGCCTCGATGACGGGTTCTTCGGAGGTTCGAATGGTCCTTGAGGCGCGTGAGCTCACAAAGTGGTATGCGGATCGCTGCGTCGTAGATCACCTCTCCCTAACCGTTGAGCCGGGGCGGATTATCGGACTGTTGGGGCCGAACGGGGCCGGCAAGACAACCACATTTCACATGATGATCGGTTTCCTCGCTATAGGGGAAGGGAGCGTCATTCTGGATGAGATTGATATATCGAAGCTCCCTTTCTACAGTCGCGCCCGCCTTGGCATCGGCTATCTACCGCAGGAGCCGTCCGTGTTTGCCCGCGCCAGTGTCGAAGACAACCTCAACCTTGTCTTGGAATCATCGGCCGATAACAACAAACGTTCTGACCTGTTGCATGAGTTTGGTCTAACGCGGCTGCGGAAGCGCCGTGCCGGCAGCCTATCCGCCGGCGAACGCCGCCGGCTGGAGATCGCGCGTTCGCTTGCAACTTCTCCTTCGTTCATCCTCCTCGACGAGCCGTTTTCCGGCATAGATCCGATCTCGATCGCTGATTTGCAGGAACACGTGCTACGTTTGCGGGAGAGAAACATCGGATTGATCGTCACCGATCACAACGTACGCGATACCCTCTCGATAACCGACTACGCCTACCTGATGAACGAAGGCCGGATCATTACGGACGGGACGCCGGAGGAGATCATCACTGATCCGCTCGCGCGCCGTTTTTATCTGGGCGAGAGGTTTCGGGCGTAGTTCGCGCATAAAGGCGCCGCAGGATTATGAATCCTCCGAAGCCAAAGATGAGAACCGCACTGACCACGTGCGCGGCGCGGATCGGTCCAAGCCACAGGCTGTCCCCGCGG
>CAZBSW010000347.1:0-1807 GCA_964494835.1 uncultured Thermotogae bacterium | reverse complement strand
GGTGAGTGTCATGTATCGAAGTTCTGCACGGAAATTCATCCAGAGTGTGCTCGGACTTATAGACGAAGGGCGCGACATCCCGTTTTCCGGAGTTGCCGAGCTGCACGACTACACACTATCCGAGGTTCTGTCAGCGTTGCGGGTGGATAGAGATCACTTGATTCAGGAAGGAATGCCGGACAAGGATTGGCAGGAGATTGTTGACTACATAAGCAATTACACGACGGCACACGGCTCGGGGGGACTCCAGTTCTACGACAACAACATGAAGCACAGCTTCCTGTGCTGGTTGGCATGTGTGGGAGTCGAATTGTTGGCGGATCTGTAGAGCCTCCGGTGCTCCAATAGTCCTTGCGGCAATACTCCCCGGTCTTTGCTGCTGGGAGGTAACGCACCCGTGCGAGGCTGAGCGCTGCAGAGCGGTGAACGACCTGACCGATCAATCTCCAGAGATCTGGGCTTGGCGGGCGAGTATCCCTCTTAGCCGGTCAATATCATCCTGATCGATCTTGCCATCGTTGCTATAGTCGAAAGCGCGCGTGTTCCTTACGATGCCTGCATCGTCAAGATACGTTTCGAACAGGGACAAATCATCTCTCGTCAGCCGACCGTCGCCGTCTATGTCTTCGTACAGACCATCGCCGTCAAGGTCCTGAGGAGGACGCGTGCTCACCCCGATCGGGGTGAGCAACAAAGGCTTGACCTGAAAGGATATTTGGCCCGCAACCAGATACTCCGCTCCAAAATCCACGACCGCGGTGACGAGATATACACCCGGAATCTGCATATAGAGAGAAGTGGACAGAGCGATGCCGATTGCGTGGGCGGGGAGCACCGAAAGCGTGTCGGATGATATCTGCCCCAGCGTACGACCGGTCCGATCCTGAACGGTGACCGTTGCGCGAACGTCTTGCATGAGAGTCTCCCCCGTGTTGGCGAACCTGAGTATCACTCCGAGAGGGTTCAACCCACCGACAGTAACATCTGTAATCTTGCCGGTTGTGACGGCGGGGAGGGATGTCTGGTAGAGCTTGATCAACAACTGAGTCCTGGCACGGATGGCTGATTCCATGGACATTGTCGAATCTGTAGGCGTATCCACTAGGAAGGCGGCCCAGTATGTCCCGATCGCGGAGGCGTCGACGGCAATCGTCACGTGTATCTCCTTTTCTTCTCCGGGGAGGAGGTCGAACGTGTGCGGGTCGTACTGTATCCAGGGGGCACAAGAGCGAGAGAGCGAACCCGCGGGGCTGAGGAGTGTGCGGCCGTCCGCCGTGTCCTCCCAGTCGACAAGACGGATCCTCACAGTGAGCTTCCGTGGTTCGTTGTTCTTTATTGTGAACGACGTATCTCCAGACATTGCCGGTAGTTCGTTGAAGTAGAGTACGGTCTTCGATATTGAGAGGGATAGGCCGACGACCTGGATCATACAGACCACAAGGATCGCCGCACCGAAAAATAGAGGAAGCCTTGTAGTCATGGCGCCGAAAGTCATCCTCTCTAGCATTACATCGTCTCCCGTCCTTGATCGGTGGCTTGCCCCGGCGCGATCTCCCATTATCTCGCGGGCCTCATCCGACCGATTCGCATGACTATAAGACGCAGTCTCAATTTCGATCCTGGCACAGTCATTAAGACAAGTATACTTGAAAAGAAGAAGCCCTCCTCGCCAGGGAGATATGGACCGGGGTGGTACGATTTGGAGAAACGGGAAAAGGTGGTAGCCATGCTAGGTCCGACGTATGTGCCTTCGTGAACCGAGAGGGAATGTCCCCGGGGAGGTTTGAGTCCCCGGGGACGGGTTGGA
>CAZBSW010000346.1:0-1827 GCA_964494835.1 uncultured Thermotogae bacterium | reverse complement strand
CTTCAATACCCGCCCAATGTGCGTATCATCCGCGTTCCCTGTTCGGGAAGAATCGATCCGTTGTATGTTGTGCGGGCATTGCAGGAAGGGATGGACGGCGTGCTGGTCTCTGGCTGCCACCCGGGAGACTGCCACTACATAAGCGGGAATCTGGTGGCGCGCAGGAAATTCGCGTTGCTCAAGAGCTACCTCGATTACCTGGGGATTGAGCCGGGACGAGTTCAGTTTTCATGGGTGTCGGCATCTGAGGGGCCTCGCTTTGCGGCCTTGATCACCAAGGTGGTCGAGGACGTACGGGCGCTTGGGCCGGCGACCAAGATGGTGAAAGCACCCTTCGGGGACCCGGTAGGAGCAAAGTGATGAGCCAAGTAGAGGCGAGACTACGCGAGACGATTGTGGGGCTTTTGGAGCGCGGAGAGGTGGACTTGGTGATTGGTTATGAGGCGGGAAGTCTGCCGCTGAGGAGCCGCCCGGTTTTCATTCGCGATGCCGCGAAGGCCGAACGTCTGGTGTGGGGGCCGACATGTTCCAACAATCTCGCTGTCTATTTGCCGAGAATGTTTGCTCGACCGAAGAATCCGAGGCAAGAGTATGAACCGCCGACGGTGGGCATTGTCGCCAAGGGATGCGATGCCCGATCCGTTAACGGGTTGATCAAGGAGCATCAACTCCCGCGAGATAAGGTGGTCATCATCGGCGTCCCGTGTGCGGGGATGATTGATGTACGCAAAGCAGAAGAGGTGCTAGGCGGAGCGCCGATTATCGCTACACAGGAAGAGGCCGGAATGTTGAAGGTGGAGACAGCCGCCGGGGAAAAAGTGCTGACTCTGGCCGAGATCTTGGCCGACGGATGTACAGAGTGTGCCAATCCGTCCGCAACGGAGGCAGACGTGGTCATCGAGGGCGACGCGCGATCTGCGGCCGACGAGCATTTTCAACGAGTGGCGGAGTTCGAAACGATGATGCCAGATGAGCGCTGGCGTCACTTCACAGAAGAAATCTCGCGCTGTATACGTTGCTACGCCTGCCGCCAGGTTTGCCCCAATTGCTATTGCGTCACCTGCTTCGCCGATCAGACGAAACCACGGTGGATCGGAGCGGCGGACGAGCTTTCCGATCTAATGGCGTTTCATATCGGACGGATCTTTCATCAGGCAGGCCGCTGCGTGGAGTGCGACGCTTGCGTTCGCGCCTGTCCGATGGACATTGACCTGCGCGTGTTTACCCAGAAATTGCCCAAAGATGTTGAAGCGTTGTATGGGTACGTGGCCGGAGTGAGTGCAGACGGCATCCCGCCCCTGCTGACGTTCACCGAAAACGACGACGAAAGATTCATCAGCGAGCCGTGAGGGAGACGAATGAAGCGAGGGAAGATAAAGAAGGCCGATCTCGGTAGATTGCTGGCGGAGGTGTCGAAGAGTGCGACGCTTATCGGGCCGGTGTCAGACCGTGCCGGCGTGAAGTTGGCGGAATTGGAGCCTGGTATGGAAACGTCGATCATTCTCGACTATAACAACTTCAGATTACCACCCAAGTTGTGGTTCTTCCCGCGCAGCGAAGTGATTGCGACCGGTGACCGCAACATGTTGGCGACCGCCCCGCTTGCCGGAGATCAGACGGTGTTGTTCGGCCTGCGGCCGTGTGATGTGGCGGCACTTGAATACCTCGACAAGATCTTCCTCGATGAGGCCTACCTAGATCCCTACTACAGAGACCGGCGAGCGAACACGACCATCGTCGCCCTGGCGTGCAACGAGCCTGACTCGACCTGCTTTTGCGCCTCGGTGAGTGGCGGACCCGGGTCCAGTGCCGGGTCTGATGCGATCG
>CAZBSW010000345.1:0-1832 GCA_964494835.1 uncultured Thermotogae bacterium | reverse complement strand
ATCATCCACCGGCTGACCCGAGCCAACATCTTTTTCGGAGCCTCGATTACAATCACTCGTGGGAATTTCGATCTCGTAACCGGCGAGCGGTTCATCAATGACCTCATGTCATCGGGATGTCGCCTCTTCTTCTTCATCGACTACGTACCGGTAGAAGAGGGAACCGAAGCGATGACCCTTACGGGGAACCAGCGGGAACGGGAGGCTGAAATAATCTTGTCTCTGCGAAAAGAATATCCCGCGCTGTTCGTTGCCTTCCCCGGTGGAGAAGAAGAATTCGGCGGTTGTCTCGCGGCCGGCCGGGGCTTTGTCCACGTGAGTCCGGAGGGACGCCTCGAACCCTGCCCGTTCTCTCCGTTCTCCGACGTGAGCTTAAAGAAGATGTCACTCAAGGAAGGTTTGCAGTCGAAACTCCTTCGTGTCATCCGTGAAAACCAAGATCAGTTGGACGAAGGCAATGGCGGATGCGCTCTCTGGGAAAAGCGGGATTGGGTAGCGTCACTGCTGCAATACAGAGATTCAGCGTGAATTCGCGGAGATGTCGAGGACTACATGCCACACATTTGGAGTGCTCTGTCACATGTCGATCTTCTCAATGCGTGCGCGGTGTCGTCCGCCGTCGAAGTCGGTAGCCATCCACACCTTCAGGATTGCCAGCGCCTCTGCTTCGGAGAGAAGACGCTCTCCCAGTGACAGCACATTAGCGTTGTTGTGCGCGCGCGCCAGGCGAGCCGACTCTTCGTTCCAGCATAAGCTACAACGCACGCCTTTAATTCGATTGGCGACCATTGCCTCGCCATTGCCCGAGCCGCCGAGCACAACTCCGCGGTCGCACTCGCCGCTCGCCACCGCTTGGGCAACCGGACGCACAAAGTCAGGATAATCGACGGGATCGGTAGAATCCGTCCCGAAATCACGCACTTCGTCTCCGCACGACAAGAGCACACCCTTTATGAGTTCCTTGTATCGAAATCCTGCATGATCTGAACCTATCGCTATTTTCATCGATCTTCGCTCCTCTCGGCATGTTCCACCCAGCGCATGACCACCTCATGGTAGCGTTCAAGCAGCTACATCTCAACGGCCCTTGAGCAGCGCTACGGCTCCGCTGCCGGCTGTGGACTCAGAGAAATCGTCTCATTATGTTCGCGAAAATCTAAGCGACCATGGAATGGACCGGTTGCCGAACTGGAGGTAGAATTCCGTCATGGGGGTAAGATGATTAAGACAGACAAGCTAACACGAAGGTTCGGAGAGATCACGGCGGTTGATGATCTCCATCTGGACGTGGAAAAGGGGGAGGTATTCGGCTTCCTTGGACCGAACGGAGCGGGAAAGACGACAACGATTCGCATGCTCACGGCGCTGATCGCGCCAACGAGCGGCGAGGCGAGGGTGGCCCAACTCAAGTTGGGTAAGGATAACCGTGCCATTCGACGTCGTGTCGGCGTTCTCACTGAGACGCCGGGGCTCTACAAGCGTCTCTCGGCGCTCGATAACCTGCTCTTCTTTGCAAGACTGTACGGGGTAGCCTCTCCGCAGAAACAGGCTGAGCGCTACCTGCGATTGTTTGAGCTGTGGGATCGCCGCGACCATCTCGCTGGCAGCTTTTCCAAGGGGATGCGTCAGAAGCTCGCGATCGCGCGCGCGCTCCTCCACGAGCCGCAGATCCTGTTCCTCGACGAGCCAACTGCGGGCCTGGACCCGGAAGCGGCAAAGGTAGTGCGTGACCTGATCGAAACTCTGCGTACGGATGAGCGGACGATCTTCATGTGTACACACAACCTCGATGAGGCCGACCGATTATGTGACCGCGTTGCCCTGTTCAAGAC
>CAZBSW010000344.1:0-1852 GCA_964494835.1 uncultured Thermotogae bacterium | reverse complement strand
CAGGCCGATTTCATGCGTGGGGCGATCCTTGCACACAAAGGAAAATCTATTCTCGCCTTGCAGTCGACCGCCAAGAACGGCGCGGTATCGCGCATCGTCCCCATGCTAAGTACAGGGGCGGGAGTATCACTCGTGCGCGGGGACGTGCACTACGTCGTCACGGAGAACGGAATCGCATATCTGCACGGGAAAAACACGCGCGAGCGTGCAATGGAGCTGATCAGCATCGCCCATCCGAAGTTCAAGCCGTGGTTGTTGCAAGAGGCAAAAGCTCTGAACCTGATATACAAGGATCAAGCGTACATCCCTGGCGAGCATGGCCAGTATCCGGAGGAGCTGGAAACGTATCGCACAACTAAGGATGGACTGGAGATTCTGCTCCGGCCAGTGCGGATAAGCGATGAGCCTCTTCTGAAGACGTTCTTCTATTCTCTGTCCGATCAGTCGGTTTACCGCCGCTTCATCTCAATGCGCAAGGACATGCCGCACGAGCGGCTGCAGGAGTTTGCCGTCATCGACTACACACGCGAGATGGTTATCCTGGCGGTGATTGGCGAGGAAGGTAGGCAGGTGGTGATCGGCGTCGGCCAATACGGAATCGACGAACAGACGCACACCGCCGAGGTGGCGCTTGTAGTGCTCGATCCCTACCAGAATCAAGGTGTGGGAACCACGATCCTCGACTATCTGACATACCTGGCTAAGCGACATGGTCTCAACGGGTTTTCGGCCGAGGTTCTGGTTGAGAATAGGCCGATGATGAGCCTATTCGAGAAGGGCGGCTTCACGATCGAGAAGCATCGCGAGGGTGGCGTGTACGAGTTAAAGATGTTGTTCTAGATAGCGTTGGTGTTGAGAATGCAGATCAAGGCATTGGGTGATGAGATGAAGATAAGAACGGACGTTGACTATCTGTTCGAACCACGGTCGGTTGCGGTGATCGGTGCGTCGCACAATACCGCTAAGATCGGCTACCGCATCGTGGAGAACATGGTCCAGCGCGGGTACAAGGGAGAGATCTACCCGATCAATCCACGCGGCGGCGAGATCCTCGGCCACAAGGTCTATACCAACCTGGCGGAGATTGTGGGCGATGTCGACGTTGCCGTGATCACTATCCCGGCGCGACACGTATTCGCTGCGGTCAAAGAATGCGCTACCAAAAGGGTCAAGCATCTGTTGATCATCACCTCGGGTTTTTCCGAGGTGGGGAATGCAGAGGAAGAGCGCAAACTCGTTGCTTATGCGCGCACACACGGGATGCGCGTTCTCGGTCCGAACATCTTCGGTATGTATTCCGCTGCGGCATCGCTCGACGCCACGTTCGGCCCGGGCGGGATCCTGCCCGGCAGGGTGGCGATCATCACTCAGAGCGGCGCGCTCGGGATCGCTATGATCGGCAAAACAGCGGCGGAGTCGCTCGGCCTCTCCGCGCTTATCTCTATCGGGAATAAGTCGGACATAGATGAGTCCGATCTGCTGGAATACCTGGTGCGCGACGAGGCGACGAAAGTCATCCTGTTGTACATCGAAGGAGTAAAGAACGGCGATCGGCTTGTCGATACGTTGAAGCGGGTGACGCGGAAGAAACATGTGGTGGTCATCAAATCGGGACGGTCGCGGCGGGGGGCAATGGCCGCCGCATCGCATACCGGGTCACTTGCCGGGGCGGACGAGATCTTCGACAGTATAATGCGTCAGTGCGGCGTGTTGCGTGCCGAGAGTATTCAAGAAGCATTCAATTGGGCACGGTTTCTCGCCGATGCTCCCATTCCTGTGGGAAGGAAAGCAGTCATCATCACCAATGGAGGTGGCATAGGCGTTCTCGCCACCGATGCCTGCGAAAAGTACG
>CAZBSW010000343.1:0-1868 GCA_964494835.1 uncultured Thermotogae bacterium | reverse complement strand
CGGATGATCGTGCAGTTGTGAAGGCCAAGATGCTCTTGAAGCTCGGCAAGCTTGTGCCCGTACAAGCGTATCGCCAAGTCCTCCAGGAAGTCACGCCGGTCCCCACCTTCAATGAAGTTGTCCCGCCTCGTGTTGCCACGTGAGGTTACATGGTGGATGGCGCACTCGTATTCGATCCCTGGCAGTCGAGCCATATCAGCGCGAAGCCGACTCACCCAGGGCATGAGGTGCGGCAGCTTCCGGATTCGCAAGTGGATGCAAGTACTATTCGTTAACCGCAACCCAGCCCCACGGCCACGTTCTGCGGGGGGCTCCATCTCTCCAGAAACTCGAACGAAACAGGGAGTTATGGTTCTTCCAGCTCAATTCCTGTGCTCGCGTTGGTCTGGGTGTTGTCCATTGCCGTTCGTCTCTTCGTCTCCCGAGGTGAACCGGCAAGAGAGGCGTCCCCGTACGCGGTCGAAGATATCGTAGAAGTTGTTCTTGAAAGTATTGCCCTGGCACAGCAGAGGGACGAGAGTCTCGTAGGGCGAGGTGGGGGGAATCACAAAGAGGATGCCTGTGTGGCAATCTTCGATAACGTTTCCTGCTATTTCGAAAGACTCTCCCCCGTTCAGAGCGATTCCGGTTCCTCCTCCCTCGTTGCCCGCGGGATAGGTAACCGGTGCGTTTGGCCCGAGATGGTTGTTACGGATAATCGGACTCGCTGCGCCGCCAATATCAATCAACTCATGGCTTGTGTCATAGATCGTGTTATACTCAACAACCGCAGACTGATCGCTGTTGAAGCAGGCTGCGCATCCACCGTTGTGTCGAAGTATGCTGTGGCTCACCACCGTACCGTCTCGTGGCTCTAGTGTTCTGTAGTATTCGAGAATCGCGTACGAGATAATCCCATTACAGAACTCAAAAAGGTTCCAATCGTATCTTCCCGGATTGGGGCTGTCGGATGTGATAAGGATCATACTGTCGGGCGTACCGACAGCGTACAACGTGCCTTCGATATAGATGCTGACGTGGTTGCCCTCGTCCATCCATCGCTCACCTGCGAGCGGTCCCGGTCCGCTGTAGTCTAGCGGTACGATGCCCTGTCTCATAGAGCGCGGATCATGAAACAGGTTGTTTGCGTCGGAGTTGGCTGCGATGAGCACGGTTGTGCCTGGCTCAATGGTCAGTGTGGCTCCCTTGGCCACGATGATGTCTCCAATAACGTGCATCTCACCCTGCCACGTTTCATTCCGAGAGATCACTCCAAAGGATGTGTGGTTGACCAACGGTTCTGATCCCAACATTCCCAGATTGAAGTCGAACTGATTCGCACCGCAGGACGAACGCGGGTTTGTCCACACTGTTCCGGAGATCGCGACCGGCATTGAGATCTCGGGCGCCCGAACCACGAACGCTCGAGATCCGCCAGGCGGTATGGCAGCACTTGAAGGCCCGTCCCATATCCACCAGTGCGTTTCTTCCTTCGCAGCTTGCCAGGGGGGGCTGGGCATGAGCTCCGCATCCACTCCAGCAATCGGCTGAATCGCGAAACTTTGGATGGGGCAGGCGAGATCCACGTTCATGACCGTAAACGTATAGATGTCTTTCTGGGTGATGTCATCACGGACAACACACATTTCTACTCTGAAGCTGCCAATCGCTGTACGCACAGGCGTCGAATCAAAGGCATGCGCGTTATCAGGGCAATCTTCTGCCACCACGCCTAGGGTGACCAGTACGGCGAAGAGAACAGTCATCAAAACGAGCTTCCTGAAACCGTTATTACTCATCGAACTCCCCTCCTACAGATCATCCTGAGCCAGCGAATCGAAGGCTTCTAACGGGGGGCGGGTCGCTAAACCAGCTCCTTGGTACTGTCG
>CAZBSW010000342.1:0-1881 GCA_964494835.1 uncultured Thermotogae bacterium | reverse complement strand
CGTACGAGCTGCCCCTGTTCAGCCAGCGCGTTGAGATCGTTACGGATTGTCATCTGAGATACTGAAAAGACTTCTGAAAGCTCCGAGGTCTTAACCGCCTTGAATGTCTGAACCTGCTCCAAGATCACTTGGCGACGGCGCCCGGTTAGCATATGTTGGTGATCTGTTTCTTTCTCTTGCGATTTCATGCCGAAATTAGTATAATCGAAAAGGCGCGCAAGTCAAGTGATGGGCGTTGTACATATGTAAAGTCGGAATGTGTGGGCTTGAAACTCTCCAAATATGAGCATGGTGTCGATTGCTAGTTGTTGCATGTTCATACATGCGGCGGCGCTGTTCGGGATCGAGGGGAAGCTGAGGAGCAAGCTGCGGGAACTGTCGGGAGGGTAACGGCAGCGGGTGGCGGTGGGGCGAGCGATCGTGCTCACAGGTGGGAGGATTCGAGATTCGGCTTTCGAAGGAGAGGGAGGCGGAGAGACTGCCGGAGAAGGTGATCGTGGGGGTAAGGCCGGAGGATCTCTCCGGGCCGGTGAGCGAAGGGGAGAACCTGTTAACGATGACGGTGCGGGTGACTGAGCCGCTGGGGAACGAACTGCTGGTGTATGCCGACTGTGGAGAGGAGCGGTTGGTGGCAAACCTCGATCCGCATCGTCACGTAGAGATCGACTCAACGATCAAGTTAACACCCGATCTGGAGATACTGCATCTGTTCGATCCCGAAACCGAGAAGACACTCCTCTGATTGAGTTATTCGAACAGATCGACGAGATAGAACAGCCCCGGATCGACCGGTCGGCTGGCGCTCAGTGCCTCTTCCAGATCGACGGCTTCGATCTTTGTGCCGTGGATTGCCGTCATCACATCGAACTGCCCGGCGAGCGCAAATTCGATCGCTGCGGCACCGAAACGCGTTGCCAGAATGCGGTCGAACGGTGACGGGCTGCCCCCCCGCTGCAGATACGCAAGGTTGGTCACACGTACCGGAATCTGCATCCGATCTGACAGCTGATTTGCCAAGTACTGCCCCACTCCACCCAGGCGGACGTGTCCGAATGCGTCCAACTCGGCCTCAGCGAGCACCTGCCCGTTGAGCCCTTCCGGCGTAGCCCCTTCGGCGACGATTATGATGCTGAAATGCTTCTTGCGCGCCTGTCGATGGAGGATCTTCCGATGCACCTCTTCAACGTTGAACTCTTGTTCCGGTATGAGGATCACGTCGGCTCCGCCGGCGATCCCTCCCATCAGGCTCAGCCAACCTGCGTCGCGCCCCATCACTTCAAGAATGAGGACGCGATGATGGGAGGATGCAGTGGTGTGGAGCCTGTCGAGGGCGTCCGTGATTACCGCGAGTGCAGAGGAGAACCCGATCGCATAGTCGGTCATTGCGATGTCGTTGTCTATTGTCTGAGGAATGCCTATCGCTTTTACGCTGTGCTCGGCGAGACGGTGCGCGACACCCATGGTGTCGTCGCCGCCGATGGCGATGAGAAAATCGATCGCGTTTCGCCGGAGCGTGTCGACGATCCGGTCGACTGCTCCATCAATCTTGAATGGGTTGGTGCGCGAGCTTCCGAGGATTGTGCCCCCGATGTGCAGTATCCCGGATACGTCGTTGATTCCCAGCGGTTGGGTCAGATCATCGATCGGGCCGCGCCAGCCCTCACAGAAGCCGATCGTCTCAACCGCATGTTTGTAACCAAAGCGTACGATTGATCTGATTGCCGCATTGATCCCGGGTGAGTCACCGCCGCCGGTCAGAACGCCTGCTCGCATCATTCTAATTTCCTCCCAAAATGGTGTGGTTCGCACTTCCTGCTTGGTCGATCAGCTCCATCGCCACCTTCTTGATCCGATCCTGGATTGCTGCGCCAACGACACGTG
>CAZBSW010000341.1:0-1898 GCA_964494835.1 uncultured Thermotogae bacterium | reverse complement strand
GACGTGATCGCCGATGCCAAACGCCGTCTACAAGGACATGGGAGAATCATCGTGCGCCCGTCTGGAACACAGCCCCTGCTTCGTGTTCTTGTAGAGGCCACCGATGAGAGGCTGTGCGACACGACCTGTGCACAGATTGTGGCCGCCATCAATGCAATATCCTAGAAGCCACGCTGAAAGCGCATAGTAAGCGACCGACCTTGTTTTGGCAAACCTCCAGATGCTATTTGAATGGATAAGTGAAGACCGGTTGGCGCACGGCCCGTGTCTGATCCAACCGTCTTGTTGCCGCTTTATGCGGCGCTTCGTGTAATAACTTCGGATTATCTCGCGCTTCGGACGCGATCTTCTCCAACGCCGCGATAAATCCGTCCAAGGTTGCTTTTCTCTCAGTCTCTGTTGGTTCGATCATCAGCGCCTCATGTACGATGAGCGGGAAGTAGATCGTCGGCGGATGGAATCCGAAATCGATAAGCCGTTTGGCGATGTCGAGCGTCGACACCTCTTTTCCTATATCATCTCCGGATAGAACGAATTCGTGTTTGCACAACCGATCATAGGGGAGCCGGTAGGTGTGTTTGAGCATTTCCTGTAAGTAATTCGCGTTCAGTACAGCGTTCTCGCTCACCTCACGTAGTCCGGAGTCTCCCAGAGTGAGGAGATATGCGTACGCCTTGAGGATCACACCGAAGTTCCCGTAGAAGGAATGTACGCAGCCGATCGATTGTGGCTGATTCCAATCGAGGAAGTAGCGTCCTTCTTCTTCCGCTACACGGGGAACGGGCAGGAACGGAACGAGCACCTCACTCACGGCGACCGGCCCAGATCCCGGCCCGCCGCCTCCATGCGGGGTGGAGAGAGTCTTGTGCAGGTTGAAATGGAATATGTCCGCCCCCATATCACCCGGACGAGCTCGCCCCAAAAACGCATTCAGGTTTGCCCCGTCGAAGTAGCACAGCCCGCCGCCGGCATGTACCATCTTTGTGATCTCGAGTATCTGCTCCTCAAAGATCCCAAGTGTATTGGGTACGGTGAGCATGATTCCGGCTGCGGTCTCGTCCAACTCCTCTTTTAGAACATTGAGGTTGACAAGTCCGTCATCGCCCGAACGGATCTCTGTTACTGAGAAACCGGCCGCTGCCGCCGAGGCAGGATTGGTCCCGTGTGCGGAATCGGGGAGGAGGATACGAGTCCGCCTGAGTTCGCCGCGTGTCTCAAAATAGCGCTTCATGAGGAACATACCGGTCACTTCACCATGGGCGCCCGCCGCCGGCTGAAGCGTTACCGCAGCCATACCGGCGACCCCCTGCAGCAGGCGGGACATATCGGCAAGGATGGCAAGGGTCCCTTGTGCCGAGTCGACGTCGATAAGTGGATGTACCCCCGCAAACCCGGGTAATCGAGCGAGATCCTCATTCATCTTCGGGTTATATTTCATCGTGCAACTGCCGAGCGGATAGAATCCGTCATCGACCCCGTAGTTGAGTTTGGAAAGCCCGGTGTAGTGTCGAATCACCTCGGGCTCACTCAGGTTGGGGATGCGAAGCTCTCCCTTGCGCAGAAGCGTTGCAGGCAGAAGTGCCTCCACCTCGCTTTCGGCAGAATCGGGCTCGGGGACTATTCCACCCGCTCTTTCACGTTTCTCGTAGTCGAAGATGGTCCTCATCGTATCCCTCCCACCAGCTCAACCATGCGATCGAGCTCTTCCCGTGTTCGCTTCTCCGTGACGGCGATTCGCAACGCATCGTCGACCCCGAGAGAAATCAACAGGCGGGGATCGTCAATAAGGACGCCTTTCTCCCTCAATCCTGCCCGTATTTTGTGTGGAGCAGCGGGAACACGTATCACAAACTCGTTATAGAACGGCGCGGAAAAGGCAAGTGAGCAACCGGGAAGGA
>CAZBSW010000340.1:0-1902 GCA_964494835.1 uncultured Thermotogae bacterium | reverse complement strand
CAGCAGAAGAGGCGGGGGCGGCGATATACGTGTCGGTCCACACCAACTCCTACGATGATCCCTCAGTGCACGGCGCACAGACCATGGTCGACGACACCCGCGAACCGAGCGACCCTAGTTGGCTGTTGGCGGAATCGGTGCAGAACGCTCTCGTAGCAGCCACCGGCGCACGCGATCGCGGCGTGCAATCGCAAGCCCTCTACCTGCAACACACCCAACTACCGGCGATATCGGTCGAAGTCGGGTTCATCACCTCTACTGAGGAACGGGCAAAGCTTCTCAGCCAGGCATATCAGGATAAGATCGCACGCGGCATCCTAAACGGGATACTCGCTTACCTCGACGCCACCAAGACGTCCGAATAATGGCCGAGAGAAAACCCGCGGGTGGGCGGATCTCAACATCGCCATTTAAAGTTGCTCCTGGCCCCACGTGCCTCGACTTGCGCCGATGAACATATTCGAAGAACATATCGTTCCTGCAGTAAATAGCGCCATGCTTATGTGTGTTTGAGGAATCAAGGAAGTTCCTGTCCTTGAAATAGACAATCTAGAGCATTAGAATGAGTGCATCTACTCGTGGAGGTGGTTTCCATGCAGATGGATAACCGGTTTAACCGACGACAATGCTGTATCATTCGTGCGTACTCCCACCTTCACGCCCATCACGGGCCCTTCCGGGGCCACCACAACTAATCAACCCTGTTTAGACAAGCTGTCTGTTTTACCAGCCGGCACAGGCTATATCGTGCGTATTTACCACTGGATATTTTGCTCGAAAAGTGTTCTTGATTAGGAGGATACTATGTTTGAACGATTCGTTATGCCGCTTATTGTTCTTTGCATGTTACTGTTGAGTGTTACTATTCCAAGTATCGCCGACGACAAACCGCTTTACGTCGACGGTATCGACGCTGGGTTTCCTCCATTCTCATACATCGATGAGAACGGAAATCCAGATGGGTTCGATGTAGAAGTTCTTAAGTGGATTGCGAACGAGATGGGCTTTGAGGTGGAGATAGTCCCTGTCGATTGGGATGCGATTATTCCTACCTTGAAATTGGGAACCATCGATATGATCGCTTCCGGAATGACAATTACCAACGATCGTCTGGAACAAGTCGATTTTACCGATCCTTACTGGACTATCGACCTTGCGGTAGTCGTGCGGAAAGTGACAGACGACCAAGGAGAGTCGGTGCCTCAATTCAACATTCTCTCGGCCGTTGCGGCCGGTCAGACTGTTGGCGTTCAGCGCGGAACGACTTCGCAGACCTGGATCCAAGAGAACCTTATTGATAAGGGAATCGCGGTCAACCAGAAGCTCTATGACAGCTTTCTCCTCGCGGTGGAAGACCTTCTGATCGGTCGTGTGGATGCGGCGGTCATGGACGAACCGACAGCACGTTCGGCTATTGCCGACCGCGATCTCGCTATCGTCGGCACAATCAACACCGGCGAAATCTACGGTTACGCAGTCCGAAAGGGAGACGATACCCTTCTCTCCCTTCTCAACGAGGGATTGAGACGCATCCAGGTAAGCACCGAATGGGACCGACTTGTAGAAAAGTGGCTCATCGGTAACTGACCGCCTCCTCGGGGGAGGGAACTCATCCCTCCCCCCTCTGTTTTGGGCATCTGATGGATTCATCTCAAACCCTTACCCTTATCGGACGTTCTCTGCCCGCCCTCTTTCAAGGAGTGGGGATCACGGTCTTGCTGATCGGCGCCTGCCTTGGGGTAGGGATTATCGGTGGAATCCCCTTGGCGCTTGTTCACGTTTATGGGAATTACTGGAGCAGATCGGCCGCCGGTATCTACGATCGTGTCTTCCGCGGTTTCCCCGCACTCGTTCTCCTGTTCTTGTTCTACTTCGGACTGGGAGCCATCCGAGGGCTTCACG
>CAZBSW010000339.1:0-1913 GCA_964494835.1 uncultured Thermotogae bacterium | reverse complement strand
TGTCTCGGTTTATCACCTCCATTCTAAGGATGAAGCTCTACGCATGGACCCGCGGGACCAAGGACGACCCGGAAGACGGCACCTTGGAAAAGACGATGAGATATCGGGAGGGCCTAACGTTTGGATAAGAAGACTGCACGACTCTGAGTGGCATCGTAGCCAGCTCAAGAGGATGAACTGCGGTCCAGATACTCTACGTGACAGCCCGGTTACTCTCATCTTGGGGATCACTGCAACCCCACGATCTTGCTCAATTGGAAGCCTCCTATCATATCCAGCTCCAGGCTTTCGTACGACTCCATAAGAGAGAGCACATACTGTCAACTAGCCATGACAATGTGCTGGTATACCAGTATACCAATTTCACTCTCCATGTCAACCCGGCGGAGAGCAGAACTCTGCTGAAGATATACCACGTCGCAAAGTAGTTCGGTGCGAAGTTCAACCGAAGGCTGAAAACGTCTGGATGGATCCACGCCATAGGCGCACCCACGGAGCGCTAAGCAAGAAGCGGAACGTGTTTTCATCAACAAGAATCGGCCCATTGACCAGATGGTCATGCAACTCAACGCTCGCGTATCTCCGTTGCGCTTGCGACCTAGAGTGGCATGAAGTACACTAGATGAGGTGAGTATCAATGAGGTTTCTCATTGGGGTGAGCATGATGGCTGTGGTTGCTGCGACAGCATGGAGTCTTGCCGGTGCGGTAAGCCCTGAGAATGTATCTCTTGAGTGGACGTTCAAAGCGGATGCGGCGATCTCATCATGTCCTGCCGAGGGAAGTGACGGCACGATCTACTTCGGCTCGCAAGGCGGTTACGTGTATGCTGTTCAGAGCGACGGCACTCTGGCATGGCGCTTTAGGGCGGGGGGAGCTATTCGCTCTTCGCCAGTAGTAGACGATGCGGGTGTCGTCTACGTTGGCTCGGAAGACGGTCAACTGTGTGCGCTCCTCCCGAATGGCGTAGTTAAGTGGGAGTTTCAGGCTCCGGGCCCCATTGAGAGCTCCCCGGCATTGGGCCGGGATGGGCGCTTGTACGTTGGCTACACCGATCGGCATCTTGGCGACAGTGCACTGTTGGCAATTGATCGGAACGGACAGATCGCTTGGACGTGTCGCACTACGGGACCGGTTGTCTCTTCGCCCGCCGTCGGCGAGGACGGAACCATCTACTTCGGATCATTTGACTACAAGTTCTACGCCATCAATCCTGATGGGACTGAGAAGTGGTCATTCAAGGCTGACACCTGGATTCGATCGTCTCCAGCGATTGCGCCACGTGGCGACATCATCGTCGGTTCCGATGACCACAATGTTTACGCGCTCGCCCCAGACGGCCGGTTGCGCTGGGTATTCGAGACAGGTGCTCCGGTCATCGGTTCGCCGGTCATTGATGCTGGGGGCCGCGTGATTGTGGGCTCGGACGATCGGAAACTCTACGCGATCGCTCCCGATGGGACTCTTGTGTGGTCGTTCGAAGCTGGACACTGGATCGAGTCTGCAGCAGCCATTGATCGGGCGGGCTGGATCTACTTCGGCGCCAGAGGGGGTGACTTCTACGTCGTCGGGCCGGACGGTCGCCTTTTCCAGCACGTTGTAATACCTGGCGGAGTCTCTTCTTCGATAGCGATTATGGTAAGCGGAGGCATAGTCTTCGGCGCCGGTGACGGAACGCTGTACTGCTTCAAGAGGGACAATCCCGGCAGACCTTCGGGGAGCTGGCCGACCTTCGGTCGTGATGCCGCGCACGGGGCAGATGCCGCCACACCCAGCCCCTAAGTCGTAATTTGCCGTGATCCATTCTTCTCCACATGATCTCCGAACTCGCGACTGAGTTGCGCCATCAGCTCCAGGTTTGGGATCGGGCTCTCCCGGACTATCCGCGATCCTCCCGCCTCGTCCGGTCTCGCAT
>CAZBSW010000338.1:0-1922 GCA_964494835.1 uncultured Thermotogae bacterium | reverse complement strand
GTGGAGAGACGACCGTACTCCCTATAATCGGGCGTGTAGGTTCTTGCACATACTGCGCGTGTATCGAGGATGCGGTCTCTTCCGCGCAACAGTCGATCGATCTATTGCTCTCCGACGCACAAGTCGATGAGAATCCGTTGTGGGATGATATCTTCACCGCATCAGAGCGTGGAGTCAAGGTGCGCGTGCTCCTCGACGAAAGTGATTGGGCGACGTCGATCACCGAAAAGAACCGGCCGACTCTGGATCTGTTGATTTCCCATGGGATCGATGCCTGCTTCGATGATCCTGCCGTCACTACGCACTCCAAGCTTGTCGTAATTGACCGCCAGACGGTGATTCTCGGTTCTTCCAACTGGAACGAGCACGCATTCTTCGACCAGGAACAGACGGATGTATTGGTGCAGGATAAGCGTGTCGGGGAGGTGTTTGCCGTCTATTTCGATCGGTTGTGGGACGGGTCCCTCTTCCCGGGCTCGATTACGCTTTCCTCGGGATCGTTCGAGCCGGATGCGCCGTCGATCGTTCCCTTTCCTGAAACGGTTGATACGATGAACTATGGATCTGCTCTTCTCTCACTCATTGAACAGGCGCAGGAATCGGTCCATGTGGTGATGTACCGAATCTCTTACTATCCGCGATATACCGATAGCTTGACAAATGACATACTGAACGCCTTGATCGCAGCATCGGCGCGTGGGCTGGATGTGCGTGTGTTCATGGACGATTGTGCATTCTATCAAGAGTCCGCTGCGGCGAATCTTGAGGCCGCTCGTTACTTGAACGATCATGGAGTGGAGGTCCGCATGGATTCTCCGAATGAGACGACGCACGCCAAACTGGTGATCATCGACGGCAAGAGTACAATCCTCGGGTCGACCAATTGGAATTACTACTCTCTGGAGCGGAACAACGAAGTCGACATAGCACTTGTCGATCTCACTGATGCTGCCTCAGTCTATGAGGGCTTCTTCGATTCCTTGTGGAAGGATGGACGCGGGCTTGGTGACTGAGAACATTCAGTCGGTTGGGGCCTTGGTGCCGCCGATCGTGTATCCGCAGTCAATGCAGCGCCAAGTGATGTCGCCGGTGAACAGGTTGTAGCGCACGGGTATCATGTCCCCACCACATTCAGGACATCGGAGAACAGAAAAATCAGTCGGGATCGCTTCCTTGTCCGGGCCGGTCGCAATTAGGCTTACCGGATCTGGCATCACAAGGTTCACCCCGGCGGTCGCATTGGTCAGTCCGACTTCTCCGGAAACATGCAGGGCCAATCCATCCTTGCTGAACTGGATAAGGACAATCAGCATTCCCGCTAAGAGACCGATCAGGGCGATGACAGCCGCGGCAACAGCAATCTGTTTCATCTCTGGTCGCTCCTTACTTACGCGTGGCTGATCTATCGGGAAGTGAGTTATTCTATCCGATGGACGAGGAGTGTGTGTTTCTCGATCCCAACCACCACGATCCTCTCTCCGGCAGTTATTCTCCCTTCTGTTGATCGCGCATTCCAGTATTCTCCATGTACGAACACCTTACCCACAGGGGCCAATACGCTACGGGCCTCGCCGGTTTCGCCGACCAGAGACACCTCTCCCATAACCGGCTGCTTCCGTTGTATCAACAGCGCCTTGGAGATTACGAACACGAACAGAGCGGTCATCGTTCCGACCGTGAGGATGATCGTCGTCCATGAGAGCCCGATCGCCTTATTACGGATATCAAACAGGGTGAGCGATCCAATGATGAGAGACACCACCCCTCCAGTGGTCAATATGCCGTTTGTGGGGGTGAACGCGTCCAGTACCATCAGTCCTGCCCCGAAGACGATCAGGATCACGCCGACGATGATCACAGGCAGCACATGGAGACCGAGGAAGTCAAGTACTAGGCAGAATCAGCCCGCGTCCAGCCCGAAA
>CAZBSW010000337.1:0-1926 GCA_964494835.1 uncultured Thermotogae bacterium | reverse complement strand
GAGGATAACGGGGCATAGATGTCGTACCGCCGCAACCGTTCCATCCCCAGCCAACCGGCCTTCATCCGGAAGTAGCGTTTGAACAGAGTGGCGTTATCACGGCAGACATCGAGTAGGGTATCCACCACCGCATCCGGGATGTCGTTTCTCAGATTGCGCATTGAAATCGGAGTGGCAAATCCGCGCAGACCTACTTCTTCATCCGCCCAATTACGAGTGATATGCTGGTATATCTGCCCGAGTACGGTACTGTGTTCGCCGTAGATGCGGTACAGCTCTTTGTACGCCTCTTCCCGCCGCTCGGGCTGAGGATCACGGGTGTATGACATCAGCTCAGAGCGGGTCAGTGATCTCTTCTCGCCATCGATCTCCAATCCATAATGGAACTCGCTCGTGATCATGTCATACAGGGTGACCAATGCCTCCACGCCGTTCAGGTCCTTGAGGTTGATCACCTTCTCCACTGTCTCAGAGAGGGTGTACGGCTTGAACCGACGCAACGAATGCAGGTAGTAGGTGAGATCGCCGCTTGCGGCCGTAAGTCGCTTTGCCGCTTCGTCATCCAACCCTTTCCACCACAATTCGAAGAACAGGGTGCGGTTCCGCGCATCCGCGATCGTCTTTTCCATCCGGCCGCGGAACGAAAGTGCATCCTGGTTGTGGGTGTCTTCGGAGAACCAAAGCGCGGCATAACCGCCGAGTCGGCGGGAGAGTGAGCCGATTTCTTCTACGAGCCTCAATACCTCCACGAAGTTAGACTCTGGCGTCGTGGCTGTCAGTCTTGCCCGCCACCCTTCCAGCTCGCTTACCGCTTCCTCCAACCGGTTGAGATATCCGGTGATTTCGTGTCCGTCCGGCGATGGGATCAGATCGGCAAGTGACCAGCGTCGCTTCTCGTACCTACCGCTCATCCTCGCTCTCCTTGCTCTGTTTCGCAGGCATCCTTCTACGAAGAACCTCCAGCGGATCCGGCAAGGCCGATCTCGTCCGCCACCTCCCGCATCCCCATGATGACATCGGTGAACAGGTCGGAAAGCTCCACGCCAAGCATCTGCGCCCCTTTCTCGATCACCTGTCGGTTCGCCCCGGCGGCGAAACTGCGGTCCTTCCATTTCTTGGCGACCGACTTTGCCTTCATGTCAAGCACGCTCCGCGAGGGGCGGACGAGAGCAACCGCTGTTACCAGCCCGGTCAGCTCATCGACAGCGTACAAGGCC
Organism: uncultured Thermotogae bacterium; assembly: GCA_964494835.1. GTDB lineage: Bacteria > Bipolaricaulota > Bipolaricaulia > UBA7950 > UBA9294 > M55B144. The sequence goes on along the minus strand of CAZBSW010000337.1, from coordinate 709 downwards.
TTCTCCATTTCGTGTTGTGGTTCGACATCGGTGACGATGCCCCAGCCATGCGAGACAATCGCGCGAATATAGTCCTCGGGCCAGCCGCGTTCTTTTAAGATCTCCCGCGTCATCTGGCAATGGCTCTCTGGATAGCGCTCGTAATCGAGATCATGAACAAGGCCGATGATTCCCCACTTATCCTCTTCTTCTCCTCGCTTCCTTGCCATATAGCGCATGACTCCTTCTACAGCGAGGGCATGCTTGACCAGGCTTTCGCTCTTGTTGAACTCCTTCAGAAGGGCCAGTGCTTCTACCCGGTTCGGCGTGTGTGTCGTCATGCCTCCTCCTTCAATCTATCATCTTCCGGTCACGTGACTGTATTCCCAGCTCCTCTTCTTGTCCAGGAGGAAAGAAAGTGAATACGGCGTGATTTTCAAGCCATATCTCGGTATAGTTGCAATCAGTATCCCATATAAGAGGTATTGTATGGAGTTTCATGTCGGGGTCTTTTTGCCCCTCTTTTTTGCTGCTATCGCGATTGGTGGACTCGCAAGCATTCTGGGAGTCGGTGGAGGAATCTTCATGGTTCCTCTCCTCACACTCGCCGGTTTTGTTTCCACCATCCAGCAAGCTGCCGGGACGAGTATCGCCGGCGTTCTCTTCACCAGTATGTCCAGCACGATCGCCTATGCCTCCAGACGTGCGATCAACGTCCGCATCGGTTTGA
>CAZBSW010000336.1:0-1934 GCA_964494835.1 uncultured Thermotogae bacterium | reverse complement strand
GGATACCGATCGATACGAATGTCGGCGATGGTGGCGTGGGTGAGATCGATCAAATCTTCTGTCGCCAGGCGAACCATTGTTCCACGGGCACCGGCATTGATGACCACCCTGGGATGCACGCTGATCTCAGAATCGATGAACACGGGGAGATGTCGCTTCGCCCCCAACGGGCTGATCCCGCCGATTTGATAGGCGGTCACCCTCTCAGCATCGTGGGGGTTCGCAGGCCGAACCTGTTTGTGATCGCTTACGCGGGCGAGTTTCTTCTCGCTTACGTCTCCGTCTCCGTCCATCAATGCAAACAGAAACGATCGATCATCCGCTCGGAAGACGAGACTCTTGATAACGATCTCGGGCGAAAGCTCGAGCGCGTGTGCTGCGTACCTCACGCCTTTTCCCTTGCCTGCCTGTCCTTCGAAAGCGGACAGGCGGCGGTACCGCAACACCTCGAATGGAACCTCGTGCTTCTTGAGGTATTCGATCCCACGGGTCGTCATCCGGCAATACCTCAAACCATCAGTACTTCCCCTCGCGCTTGGCTTCATCGCCCCAATTGAGCTTCTCCTGGAGCACGCGGAAGAACGACGGAGCACCCGCCATGCGCACAAGACGGGTAGGAGAATCGGCCTGCTTGACCGTAACCTCGTCGCCTGCGGAAAGATCGGTGACGATGTCGCCGTCGGCGAGCATGCTCGCTTGGGTACGTGCACGCACGAGGAGGATCTCCTCCGCTGGAAAGATCACGGGGAGGAGCCCCAGCTTGTGAATGGCGAGTGGGCTGGCAAGAATGCATGCGGCTGGCGGAACGATCACCGGACCACCAGCGGAGAGGTTGTACGCCGTTGACCCGGTCGCCGTAGACAGTATCAGACCATCCCCCGGATAGCTCGCCACCCCTCCTTCGCTCCACATGAGTTCAAGCTCACAGAAGCGGACCGCCGTTGTACCGGTGATAACGATATCGTTCAGCACGCTCCCGCTTTCCTGCCTAACGGTGTAGGAAAGACGCATCCTTTCTTCGATCATGAACGAATCGCGCAACACCCCTTCCAACGCGGCGGTAAGCTCCGACGCCCTCACCTGGGTAAGGAACCCCAAACTTCCCAGGTTCGCGCCCAAGATGGGTATCGCTGAATCGGAGAAGATAGAAGACGCCCGGAGGACTGTACCATCACCACCCAGGGCGACGACAAGAGCTCCTTCCATTTCGGTGAAGGAGGGCCGGTCGCGATCGATCGGGATAGTCTCGATCCCTTTGAGTTGCGCCCATGCCTTGAGCACGGCAAGGGTACGCAGCGCCCCTTCCTTTTCGGCATTGGCGACAATATAGATCTTCTGAAGCTTCATCTTTCTCCCACTACGACACTCGTCATTGTGGCCGCCGCTTGACGTATCTCCAACGACAGAGGATCCGTTCGATGACGTCGATAGCAATGTACAGGATAAGGCCTAGGATGGCCATCGCCACTATCCCGGCAAACGCACGATCTCTGCTGAACAGCATATGCTTGTTGATGAAAACACCGAGGCCGGTTCCGAGCGCAGCATGGGTTTCCGCAATGTACAGGAAGGCGATCCCCAGCCCGATGCTCACGCGTACGCTCGTTAGAATCTCGGGCAGGCTCGCCGGGAGTACAACGTGATAGTAGACCTGCAGGCGGGTTGCTCCTGCGGAAAGAACGCTCGTCACGTGTTCATCGTCGATGTTCTTCGCCGCCCCTCGTGCCGAGACAAGAATTTGGAAAAAAAGGACAAAGGCGACCATCGCCACCTTGGTTGCGCTCCCCGTCCCGAATACGACGAACAAGAACAGGATCAGGGCGACCTGCGGGATCGGGTAGGTGATGTAGATGATGGGGGCGAAGAAACGATCCAGTTTCACCTCTCGCCCAAGTACCAGTCCGATAGGAGCAGCAGCTGCAAGGGCAATGAGC
>CAZBSW010000335.1:0-1956 GCA_964494835.1 uncultured Thermotogae bacterium | reverse complement strand
GATCAATGCCGGTGCCAGTTCCTGCGACATGCGCAGCAGGAAGATTGCGTCCGGCCGCGTGAGCGTAATCTTCACGGTTAACGGATCAACAACGTCGATGTGATCGATTACATCCTTGATCAAGCCGACGCCACCCTCAGGGCCGTCGAGGCGGATCGTACGGTCGAGCGACCACTTGACCGCGGCCGCATCGCACGCCGCTCCATCCCAGAACGTGATCCCAGGACGGATGTGGAACGTGTACACAAGGCCATCCGTAGAAATATCCCAGGACTCTGCGATTGCCCCTTCGAGCGCCAGAGTTTCATCGTTCAACTTCATCAACGCATCTGTCGTCGCGCGCAGTACGTGCCAACTGAAGTGGTCGTAGCTATTGGCAAACGACAGCTCAGTGACTCGATCGGTTGTCCCCATGATCAGCGGTTCCGCTGACGATGCTACGAGCGGGACAGCAATCAAGAGACCGAGCACAAGCAGAACACCCAGCAGTTTTCTCATCTTCCTTACCTCCTTAACATTGCATCTGCCTTTTCCTCTTCCTACAACAGAGAGTACGTGCCAAACATCACCTCCTACACAATTTGCCAGGTATTAGACGTACTTTTTCTTACTCTAGCACTGGTTTTAATCAATGTCAAACCCGCTTTCGCTTTCGCTTTGGGTTCACCAGGTCGCTGATCCCCTCGCCGATCAAACCGAACCCGAGCGACAGTGTGATGATCATGATTCCGGGGAACGTGATCAGCCACCATGAGCCCGATTGCAGGAATTTCTGCCCATTCTGAATGTCATAGCCCCAGTCCGGTGCCGGAGGTGGAAGCCCGAACCCAAGAAACGACAGGGCGGCAACAGTGAGTATCGCATCGGCGAGATTGAACGACGAGACAGCCATGATCGCATTAACAGTGTTGGGGGCGACATGACGCACAATGATCCGGAACTTACCGGCACCTAACGCGCGCACAGCCTCCACATAGGTCGTCTCGCGCACCTGTAAGACTTCGGCGCGTGTAACTCGGAAATAGGTAGGTATATATACAAACCCCACCGCCCATATCATTGGACCGAGACCGGCACCGAACATCGCCACGAGCGTGATCGCGAGGATCATCGATGGGAAAGAATAGATTGCGTCCATCGTCAGTGAGAGGGTACGGTCGAGCATCCCTCCGGTGAAGCCGGAGATCCATCCGAGAATCGATCCGATAGACATGCTCAGTGCCACCGCGCCGAATGCCACGATCAGCGACGCCTTCCCTCCGGCCAGGACTCTGCTGAACACGTCTCGTTGCAGTTGATCCGTCCCCATCCAGTGCTGGGCGGATGGCCCCTGAAGGCGGGGCGCATCGCGGTACTTCGTGGGGCTGTACGGAGTAAACCACGAGTATTGAGCAAGTACGGTAACAAGTATGAACAGAAGTACTACAACCAGCCCTATCTTGAGGATCGTCTGTCGCCGCATCGCATGCCGGCCGAGTGATAGCTTATTGGCGATCCACTCCAGCCCCTTGATCAGTCCTTGCACCATCTCAATACCTTACCCTCGGGTCGATGAACGAATAGGTGATATCGACGATCAAGTTGATTATGGCGATGAAAATCGCAATGAACACGATAGTCGCCTGAATCGCAGGCCAGTCACGTGCCTCGATTGACCGTACAAGAAAACTCGCTATCCCCGGCCAGGAGAAGACGGTCTCGGTGAGAACCGCCCCGCCCATGAGAATCGCGAACTGCAGACCGAAGACTGTCACAATCGGAATCAACGCATTGCGCAACGCGTGCGACAAGATGACAACCCTCTCCTTTGCCCCCTTGGCACGCGCCGTTGTGACATAGTCGGCGTCGAGAACCTCAAGCATGCTGGCGCGTGTCATGCGCCCGAGGAGCCCTGCCTGAGCAAACCCGAGCGTGATCGAGGGGAGAACAAGGTGCTTTGCCACATCAGCAATCACC
>CAZBSW010000334.1:0-1963 GCA_964494835.1 uncultured Thermotogae bacterium | reverse complement strand
CTTCCAATCGAGTCCTTCCATGAGCGGGCCGAAGAACTCGCGGTCGATCCGTTCGATAAAATCGCGCTTAGCAACGGCATTCTTGTCGTGGCCGGCGTTGTCCGTTCCCTTGATATGAACAAACACATAATCATAGCGAGCGAGCGCGGTGATGGCAGTATGCGCCTTCATACCGAGGTCGGTATCCAGCCCACCGGTAATACCGGGAGCGTACAACACATCCATGCCACAGGCGAGGCCAACACCGCGGTACAGCGCGCCGCCAGCGATCACTGCCCCGCGTACACCGAACGTGTTCTCAATTGACAGCAGATGGGGAAGGTTCGAGGCCCCGCGCAGCAGGATGATGTTCGCCGGGTGTTTTCCCTCCTGCCGGCGCTTGCGGTTGATCGGATGATCGTCCAAGAGAGCGAAACTCTGTTGTGCAATCTCGTTCACCGCCGCCGCGGCACGCGCGGCACCGATGTTATTCGAATCGATCGGGCTTGAGTCCGGAATCATTGCACCGACCTTGTGCGGATCATTCTCGGTAATCCCTGCTGCTAGATTCTCGCCGCGCAGCAGAAGCGCGCCGCGATGCTGCGTGCTGGCGCGGAATTCAAATCGAATCTCACCTAATTTGGCATCGTTCAGTGCCGCCGCGAGTTCGTTCTGGCCATTTGCAATCCGCCCGGCTCGACGATCGAGAAGGCGGAACCCACCGTCCACCGATTCCACGGTAGCGAAATTGGCGCGAAAGCACACATCTCCGGGCTGTACATCCATCCCGATTCCCAAGCACTCGAATACTCCCCGTCCGGTATATACCTTGTACGGATCATAGCCGAGCAGGGACAGGTGGGCGGTATCGCTTCCCGGCCGCACACCCGGACCGATCGGATCGACCAAGCCGGTCGCCCCACACCTCGCCAGTGCGTCAAGATTGGGTGTGCGGGCCGCCTCCAGACACGTCTTCCCTTCAATATCGGTCGGTCTGCCACCCATGCCGTCGGCGATGACCAGAATTGCTTTCATTCCTCCTCCTCCTTCGAATCTCTCTGCCTTATCTTCATCCTGCTCTTACGCAGGGCGCTCTTTGCGTATCTCTGATGCGATCCATGCGGTCCATTCCGCCAGTCCTTCGCCCGTCTTGCACGATACCTCAAAGATCCTGGCATTGGCGCGAAGCCCGTTTACGGCTTCGATGAACTGATCGCGATCGAAGTCGACATACGGGTTGAGATCGATCTTGTTCAGCACCACCGCGTCCGATTTGCTGAACATGAGAGGGTATTTGCGCGGCTTGTCATGCCCTTCCGGGACACTGGCCACCAAGATATTTCTGTGCTCCCCTAGTGCAAACGACGCCGGACAGATCAGGTTCCCTACATTCTCAACGATGAGCAGATCGAGTTCGTCTAAAGGCAGGCTCTGAAGTGCGTTGGAGATCATCGTTGCATCGAGATGGCATGCGCCATTGGTGTTGATCTGCACGACCGGGATCTCCGCTTTGCTGACCGTCTCTGCGTCGATCGCCGAACTCACATCCCCTTCGATAACGCCGATTCTGAAGTCATTCCTGAGTGCCTTGATCGTTGCCATGATCAGGCTTGTCTTACCGGCGCCAGGGGACGCGGTGATATTGAGCGCAACGACCTTGTTCTTTTCAAACAACCCTCTATTCTCCTGTGCCCGTTGATCATTGGCGTTCAGGATATTCTTCAATACCTTGATCTCCATCATGTCACCTCTAGACTTTCCAAATACAGCTCCTTGCCCGCCTCGATATCGATGTTCAAGGAATGACAGTCAGGGCAGGCCCAGACGAAGTCAGCGATCTCAAATCGCTTCCCGCAGTTGCGACAACGCCCTGCCGGGGAAACGAACTCAAACAAGAGTGTGGCCCCTTCTGCGAGCGTGTCTTTGCTTATCTGCTCGAAATAGAACCGAACGCAGTCAGCTACGATCCCGGTCATTTCACCGA
>CAZBSW010000333.1:0-1993 GCA_964494835.1 uncultured Thermotogae bacterium | reverse complement strand
CTGTTTTGGCGGTCCCGGCGATGCTACTCGTCACCGGTCTTCCTATTGCCGACACTGCATTTGCCGTCATCCGGCGTGCGTTCAGTCACCGATCGATCTTCACCGGTGACAGGGAACATATCCATCATCGTCTGGCCCGACGCCTGGGAGAGCGGGAGGCCGTCATCCTGCTCACCGCAATCAGCGCGCTCGCAGCGACCATTGCCCTGCTGCTGTTTGTGATCTCCTCTTAAGTTCGTCTGTTGCCGAAGGCGGCATTGCTAGATTCCTTGTGTATAAAGTAAAATACGACACTCACTACGAGCGGGAGGATTGCCTTGACGAAGAGAATGAACAAGATTCTCGTGACCGGAGCTGCCGGGCAAATCGGCTCTGAGTTGATCATCACACTTCGCGAACGCTACGGTGTGCAGAACGTCGTGGCATCGGACTTACGAACGCCACAGAACCAAGAACACGCGCATGACGGCCCGTTTGAATTGGTCGATGTATTGGACAAAGAGCAGCTGGCACGTGTAGTCACCCGCTACAAGATAGATACGATCTTCCACATGGCCGCCATCTTGTCCGTTGTGGGTGAGGAGAGGCCACAATTGGCGTGGAACGTCAACACAAGAGGATTGTACAATGTCCTCGAACTGGCGCGTGAAAAGAGATTGACACGCGTCTTCTCTCCGAGTTCGATCGCCGTCTTCGGACCGGAGACTCCGAAGGATCCCGCTCCGCAAGAGACTCCGCTCAGACCGACGACGATGTACGGCGTGACAAAGGTAGCGGGCGAACTTTTGGGGAATTACTACGTGCATCGCTTCGGCCTCGACGTGCGCGGTGTCCGCTATCCAGGGATCATCTCAAGCAAAACACCGCCCGGTGGCGGAACGACGGATTATGCAGTAGCAATCTTCTACGCAGCCGTACGCCAGGGTCACTACACATGCTATGTGCACGAGAATACGGTACTCCCGATGATGTACATGCCGGATTGCATTAAGGCTACGATCGATCTGATGGAGGCTGATCTAAGTCAGCTCGAACACCACTCCGACTTCAATCTTGCCAGTATGAGTTTCTCCATCGGTGAGTTGGCAACAGAGATAGCCAGGCATATTCCAGACTTCGTCTGTAATTACGAGCCGGATAGCCGTCAAGAGATCGCCGATTCCTGGCCGCGTACGATCGATGACACAGCTGCTCGTCGAGAATGGGGCTGGAGACCTGCTTATGACCTGGCATCGATGACGAGCGACATGATTACCAAACTACACGAATGGCAGCGTTCCTATACAACATAAACACGATCGCCCCTTCCACCGCAACGTGAAGGGGCGACATCACTTTGTTTGTGTGAAGCCTATCTCTCTAGACCAACATCAGACGAGCAAGCTCAGCGCCATCGCCGCGGCGCGGGCCAAGCTTTACCACGCGGGTGTATCCACCGGCGCGGTCTCTGTACTGCTCACCGATTTCGGAAAACAACTTATCCACGGCGGTCTTGTTCTGAAGGCGCGAGAACACGATCCTACGTGCATGCAGGTCGCCCCGCCGCGCCAGTGTGATGATGCGCTCGGCATAGCGCTGACTGGCCTTCGCTCTCTCCAGAGTGGTGTCGACCCTGCTATGGAGGATCAGATCACTGGCAATGTTCGCGAGCACGCTGTCACGGTGAGCTTTTGTCATGCCAAGCTTATCCTTGTCCCGTCTGTGCCTCATCTTCAGATCTCTCCTTCCCCCTTGAGCGAGTACCCCAGTTCCTCAAGTCGATCTTCCACTTTGCTCAGAGTCTTCGCGCCAAAGCCATGGATGTCGAGCAGTTCCTCACGCGGGCGGGCAACAAGCTCCGCTAATGTCGTGATCTCAGCTTCTTGCAGGAGATTACACGCGCGTTGATCGATGTCCAGTTCGCTCAACAGGATTGTGGTCAGGCCTTCTTCCTCTTCATGCTCCTCAGAGACCAGGCCGAACGGATGTTCGGCGAATCCCTGGAACAGATCGA
>CAZBSW010000332.1:0-2015 GCA_964494835.1 uncultured Thermotogae bacterium | reverse complement strand
TTCATCGTTTTGCGGAGAAGCTCCTTGTCAGCACATCCCACCCACTTGCGTAACACCGCCATTCTTCCTGTTCGCTCCTTGCCCATTGCTTACTCCTCTGCTTGTAGCAGGCAGACCGGTGCCACTGGGTATCAGCATCCTTGTTGATTTTCGAAGGCGGCAGTGATGGTTACTTCTTTCATGAACCCATCTCATACCCCCTCAATACATCACATAACAGGGCTCTAACAACACTTGAAGTCCTAGAGTATCGATCTGTCGTTACACCTGCTCCTTGCCTGATTCCCAGCATCAACAGGTTTTGCAGGTATCGGGTTGAGATGATAGTGAGATTGAGAATGGCAATGTGCTCTAGAATTCCATCTGCAGTTGGCTTGAGTCCTACAGGCGCTTCTTGCTCCAGTTTCCCGAAGATCTTGTTAACTGATGTGAAGATCCACCGAAGAACGTCCATCTCTATTCAGAAACGGACCGCGGTTGGTCAAGCGACTATGGGTGGCGCTTCTTCCCATCCGGACAATCGCGAAGTCGAGTAAGTCGTCGGCGCTTCCTTCTCAGTGATCTCATGTTCCGAAGCGAGGAATTAGCCGTACTTGCGGAATGACCCGCGTGCGGCTCTTTACACAGGGTGTATCGAAAGCAGTGGCCCAATTGAAATGGTTTTCCGCAGAGATCTAGCGAGTTCCTATGGTTTCCGGCCCATGCGCCAGCGAGGAGAAGCGTCGATCGCTTTGGCTATCGCAATGCCCGCATCCTCAAGGGCCGGTATTATCAGCTGGCTCCAACATTATTAGCCATTATCGCCGCCAACTGAACCCGCGGAGAACAGCAATTCGTCACACAGTACAATCAGAGCTAGCGCCCTCTGCTGTAGATTCTCACTCAGTGGAGGGGGATTCGTTGCCCACGCATCTCAAGTAGGTTTTCCAAAGCAGGCCGTCGTTTCACAGCGCCAACCAATTCATCGGCTACGGCCACGCGTGAAATCGATTTCACTGCATACGCCAGCGGAAACTTGAGATATCCGGCCACCTACGAGTCGAAGGTCGAACTCATCGATCTCCTCCACCTGGCTCACGCGGGCGGGAACCAGGCGGGAGTCCCCCATATAGGACGAAGGTCATAGTCCGGATCGTTGGTCAGACGTTCCTGAGATGCGCCCGACGGTGACATTCGATAGACCTCCGAGTTTCCGTCTCGCGAAGTTTGGAACACGATAGCGTTGCCGCTCGGCGACCAAGACGGCCCCCAGTCCCAGTCCGGTGACGTTGTCAGCCGCGTTTCCGACGTCCCACCTTCTGCTATCTTGTAGATATCAGTATTTCCGTTGCGATTGCTGTGGAACGTGATCCACTCGCCATCCGGAGACCACGAAGGGTAGGAATCGGTTGCGGAGTTATTGGTCATCCGCGTCTGGCCGGTTCCGTCGGTGTTCATCGTGTAGATCTCGGGGTTGCCGTCTCTTTGCGAGACAAACACGATCTTATCATCCGTCGGCGAGCAGACCGGGAGGCCGTCGTCCTCCGGGCTATTCGTGAGATTTGTGAGGTTGTCGCCATCGATGTCCACAGCATAAATCTCGTGGCCGAGGCCATCGATGGTGATAGCGAGAAGCATGACCCCGTCATCGTCCCGATCGGACTCAAAGACGATCCGGTCGCCGTCTGCCGACCAAGATGGATAACCGTCCCAGGCGGGATGGTTGGAGACGTTCGTCTGTCCCGTTCCGTCGGCATTCATGACGAAGACCTCGATGTTGAATCCGATGATCGTGATTTTGGGATCAACGCTCATGACAGAGCCCGAGCCCTCCCGATCGGTCTGGAACGCGATGTGCGCGCCGTCCGGGGACCAAACCGGAAAACCATCTGAGTCTGTATGTTGTGACAGGTTCGTTACTCCTGAGCCGTCAGCATTCATCGAGTAGATCTCGGCGTTCCCGTCGCGGGTCGTCACGAACGCAATCTTTGTGCCGTCTGGAGACCACGCCGCCGAGTTGTCGATGGCCGGATTAT
>CAZBSW010000331.1:0-2073 GCA_964494835.1 uncultured Thermotogae bacterium | reverse complement strand
AGCGCAGGCAGCTGATCGCGCCGCGGTTTGTCCCTCTGGTGCTGCCTACCGGCTCACTGATCGAGGTTCAGGATAATAGAGCCACAGACGCTTCCAGTGACTTTATCCGCCTGTACAACCGCTACTCGCCAGAAGGAAATCCTGCGGCATCGAGAACGGCCGGTACGTATTTCTCCCAACCGATCGGCATAAGGTGAACGCCCTGGCAGATGTCTCGAATCTCGTGGATCAGCCGCGCTGCGATCTCGACGCTCTTGGCCACTCGATCGGTCGCCTGTCCCATCTCGTCAATGAGAGCCTCTGGTACGCGCACGCCAGCGACGTTCTTGTTCATGAAACGTGCCATCCCGGACGATTTGAGAAGGATAATCCCTGCCATTACGGGGATCCCAAACACGCGTGCCTTATCCATGAAACGAGCGAACGCTACCGGGTCGTACACGGCCTGAGTTTGGAAGAAGGTTGCGCCGGCCTCGACCTTCTTCTCCATCTTGATCAGTTGAAGTTCGATCGGCTCCGCTTCCGGCGTAACCACGGCACCAAGGCAGAAATCCGTCTTCCCATGGAGCTCGTTCCCGGCTAAATCCCGCCCTTCATTGAGCCCCTTTGCTGCTGCCAGGAGCGAGACCGAATCTAAATCGAACACCGGCTTAGCATCGGGAAAATCGCCCAGAGCGACGTGATCTCCGGTCAGGCAGAGGACGTTCTTTACACCGATGCTCCAAGCGGACAAGAGGTCGGATTGTAGTGCAATCCGATTTCGGTCGCGGCAGGTAACTTGAAAAACGGGCTCGATGCCGCGTTGTTTCAGCAGATGTGATGCGGCCAACGATCCAAGACGCATCACCGAGAATCGTTGATCGGTGATGTTGAGCGCGTCGACGCGTGGTGCCACGAGATCCGCGTTCTCGATCAACTCGGCTACATCTGTCCCCTTTGGCGGAGCCACTGCAGAGGTGACGACAAACTTGCCCGCATGAAACAGTTCGCTGAGTTTCATCGGGATCACTCCTCCGTTGTCTCCATATCCACCGACCATAGGCGGGTTCCACGTATCTCCTCGGGCGGTTGCATGCGAGCGTAATCTTTGATCTGCAGGGGGGCGCTGCGGAGGAGATCGAGTCGTCCTTGCTGCTCGAGGCGCTCGTAGATGACCCCCCACGCACACCGACGGGCGTTCGGCTCGACTTCACATCGCCCGTTTTTGGATCCGCCGCAAGGGCCATTGACCAACTGCTTGGCGCAAGCTGTCAGAGGACAGATCCCAGCGGTGACATCGAGGAAGCACTGTCCGCACTCAAGGCAGCGCTCCTCCCCTTGCCATTCGCCGCGGATTCCCCCTAAGGAGACGGTATTGCATGCGGGATGTACGGCCTTGTCTACGACCGTTGCCGTTGCCTGAATCCCCACCCCGCACGTCGAAACGATGAGCGAGTCAGCCCGTTGTATGGCGGTTGCATATGGCCGAAGGCCGGATCGCACTAGAACCTTTTGACATAGGAAGTCGATGACCTTCCATCCGGCAACCTCGATCCCACGCTCTTCGACTTCTGCCTTGAGTCTTCGAATTTCCCGTTCTCCTCCCGTTCCGGAGGCTGCTGCACAGCCGTCGCAACCGACCAGGAAAACCGACTTCTCACCGGCAATGAATCCCATAATCTCGTCGATTGGCTTTCGTTCCGTTACGAGCATCTGTATCCCCTGAGCCCCTGTTGCACGATCTCAACGATTCGCGGAACGCATGCCGCGGCCTCCGGTGATAGATCAAGCCCGCGGCCGATCTCCTTCGGTTCGACCCCGATGGCGATGATTTCCTGAGCACCTTCCTTCCAAGGACAATGCCAAAGCGTGTGGAAGAGACTGACATCTTGACTCGACAGGAGCCCATCACCGTGTTCAAGCGCGAGATCATCTTTCAGATGGTAAACTGTTCCCCCTGTTCCCTCGCCGCGGGCTGCGTCGATGACGATCACCCGATCGGCGCCATCAGGGTCGAACGTCACGTCGATACAGGTCCCTGTGTCCACCACTTCGATGGCTTCCGATTGCGCGAGGTGCTTCAGAGTACGCGCC
>CAZBSW010000330.1:0-2075 GCA_964494835.1 uncultured Thermotogae bacterium | reverse complement strand
GGTCCGTCATGACCTGTCTCTCCGCGAGCTGGACATGATCAAGGCTGGAGGCCTGTTGGCTTATACCGCCATGAAACACGCGTAGGTATAACGATTTTCAAGTAGCAGAAACAGCGCTGCTCATCGAGTAGCGCTGTTTTTCTTGACAGAGCCGACATGACGGATTATCATCCTCGTATCTTGAGATGCGATTCTCATATTTCGAGAATAGATCGAGGTGGAATCCTGACTTCTCTGGAGAAGGCCTTCAAGATTCTGACACTGTTCTCCGAAGATAGCCCTGCGATATCTGTGTCGGATATCGCGTTCAAGCTACACTTTCCCATCAGCACCGCGTATCGCTACATTTCGACGCTCAAGCAAACGGGTTTCATCGAAGAGGCCGATGTTGCTGGGATGTACCATCTTGGAACGGCCATCCTTGATTTGGCACAAAACGTGCCGAGAAAGCGGTTGCAGGACATCGCGCTTCCGTTCATGCAACAGCTTTGCGAACAGACCGGAGAGACGATCGTGCTATCGGCGCTACGAGGTCAGCAGGGCGTCTGCCTGGAAAAGGTAGAGGGACGGCATGCTCTTCGCGTTTCATACGAACGCGGCGCGATATTTCCATTGCATGCAGGGGCGTCGGGCAAGATCCTCATGGCCTCTCTCGACCGGCGTGCACAACATGAAATCATCGCCAAGATAGGACTCCCTCGCTTCTCCAAGACAACGACTACAGATCCGGATCGACTCCTAGCTGAGCTCACCCAAATCCGTAAAGACGGTTACGCGTTGAGCAACGGAGAAGTGATTCAGGGGACGTTCGGGATCGGCGCTCCGATTATGTCGCGTACCAAGAAGACGATCGCCTCCCTCAGCCTATCGGCACCGACGCATAGGCTGGAAGGCAAGAAGCGGCAGGAGTTTACGTCTCTTGTTGTAAGAACAGGAGAGAAGATAAGCGAGAGGCTACAAGCACAAGAAGTCTAGAAAGAAGTTTCACTAGGAGGAAGAGCCATGAGTGAAACGCAGAGAGGGTCAACAGAAACCGGCGAGGCTGTCACCATTACCGACGGACAGCTGAACGTCCCCGATCACCCGACTATTCCCTATATCAGAGGTGATGGAATCGGTGCAGACATCACGCCGGTGATGCTAAATGTGGTTGATGCCGCGGTCAAGAAAGCGTACGCAGGCAAGAAGAAGATCGAGTGGATGAAGGTATGGGCGGGTGACGAGGCGATCTCCAAGTATCACAGCGATCTTTCTTCCGAAGAGATCAAACAAATTCCCCCTGCGGAACGGCAGAGACTGTATCTTCCCGAAGAGACGCTCAAAGCGATTCGAGAGAGACTCGTCGCCATCAAAGGGCCATTGACCACGCCGATCGGCGGTGGAATCCGCAGCCTGAACGTGACTCTGCGCAAGGAACTCGACCTGTACGCCTGCGTTCGCCCCGTGCAGCACATCGGCACACCCGCCCCGGTGAAACGGCCGCAAGACTTGGACATCGTCTTCTTCCGTGAGAACACCGAAGACGTATACGCCGGCATCGAATGGCGCGCCGGCACACCGGAGGCGGACAAGGTGATCGCGTGGCTGCAGACCGAGATGGGGATACGTTCGATCCGCTTCACCAGGATGTGTGGAATCGGTGTGAAGCCGATCAGTGAAGAGGGATCGAAGCGTCTTATCCGTGCCGCGATCGACTACGCGGTCAACACAGGGCGCAACCGGGTTACGCTCGTCCATAAGGGGAACATCATGAAGTTCACCGAGGGGGCGTTCCGCGACTGGGGATACGAGCTCACCAAGGAATATTCGCAGCTCGTAACCGAGCAGGAACTGGCCGACAATTGCAACGGCAAGATCCCCGCAGGCAAGATCCTGATCAACGATCGCATTGCCGATCAATTCTTCCAGCAGATGTTGCTGCGCCCAAACGAGTACTCGGTTGTTGCAACGATGAACCTAAACGGCGACTACATGTCGGATGCCGCCGCTGCTCAGGTCGGTGGACTCGGCGTCGCCCCGGGGGCGAACATCAACTACGCCACCGGCCACGCTGTGTTCGAAGCGACACACGGGAC
>CAZBSW010000329.1:0-2088 GCA_964494835.1 uncultured Thermotogae bacterium | reverse complement strand
CTCTGGTGCAGCGGTCGCGGCTAAGCACCTCCTCCCCGACGTGCGCGTGATCGGATGTGAGCCCGCCGGCGCTGATGATGCCGTGCGCTCCTTAGAAAGCGGCGAACGCGTTTTGGACTTCGTCCCTAACACGATAGCTGATGGACTGCGAACTCCCCTCGGGGAGAACACGTTTGCGATTATCAGGCAAATGGTCGATGACATAGTCGTTGTCCCGGAATACGCAATCGTCGATGCGATGCGATTCGTGTGGGAGCGGATGAAACTCGTGATCGAACCGTCGAGCGCGGTCGCCGTTGCCCCCCTGCTGACGGGCGAGTTCAGCAGGAACGGGGAGCGCATCGGTGTGATCTTGAGCGGAGGGAATGTCGATCTAGAACGGTTCTTCTGCACACTGAGAGCGACCACCGATCGAGCGCCACGCGCATTGTGATGGATGATCGAAAAGGAACGGGCAGCGACGCGGGGGTCGCGTCAGCTACAAAGCTTAAGCCGTTGCTGATCGGCCCGCTTGTCATCCCTTCACCGGTCATTCTTGCCCCGATGGCCGGCTACACCGATGCGACGTTTCGCTCCCTATGCATCCAAGAGGGCTGCGGCCTTGTCTTCACCGAGATCGTTTCGGCACACGGCATCGCGATGCACAACACGCGTGCCATGTCTCTCCTGCGGGCGGGCGCGCATGAGCGGCCGATTGCGGCGCATATCTACGGGTCCGATCCCGCAACAATGGCTGACGCGGCACATGCGATAGAACTGCTTGCCCATTTTGACCTGATCGATATCAATGCTGGCTGTCCCGTGCCCAAGATCGTGCGCAAAGGGGCGGGAGTTGCCCTAATGCACAATCCGGAGTGTGCGCATGACATCGTACGAGCGGTGTCGGAAACGGTGACGCTGCCGGTGACTGTTAAGACACGGCTCGGGACATCGACTTCTCGCCTGAACATCAGCGAATTTGCGCAGGCTGTCGAGGAAGGAGGCGCAGATGCGCTGTTCTTGCACGCGCGCCTCGCGACCGCGGGACACGCAGGGCCGATAGATCTTGAGATGCTACAAAGAATCAAAGAGGAGCGATCGATCCCGGTGGTCGGGAATGGTGGCATCGAGAACGCGGGAGATGTAGCCATGATGCTTGCCACCGGAGTAGACGGTGTCATGATCGGAAAGGCGGCACTCGGTAACCCATGGATCTTTGCTGAGATAGCAACTGCTCTTACAGAGAGAGCATGTTATCCACCGACGAATCGTCGGCTTTTGGAGACGATCAGCACGCACCTACGTGGGTTGTATGCGGCGATGGTCCGGGACAACAACGAACGCAGACGACGGCGCCGGTTCACTGAGCGTGCCGCCTGTCACCGGTTTCGTGGACATCTGGTGCGCTATCTCCGCCGCGTTGCTTGTCCGCCGGACACGTTGAGTGAGATCCTCAGGCAAGAATCGGTAGGCGGGGTTCTCCGGCTCGTCGAGCGTCTGTTGATGAACCGCTAATGCTGCTAGGGCTTGGTGATGGTGAACGAATCGATCGGCCTGCCGCTCGGGACGAGATGCACCTCGCCATCGTACACGCTTGCCACCGGAATCGCATCGACCCGCATCATATTTCCGGACACGGTGACGCGCATGTAGTGCAAAGTGCCGTAGCGCCGGAAGACCGTGCCGCTTGCAGCATTGTCCACCTCGTCCTGCAACGGTGCCCCGCCGCCGCCGGTGACGATATAGTGGATGCCGTTCATGTATAGATGCTCGTAGCAATGCATATGGCCGTTGAACACGATATCGACACCGGTCTCGCGAAAGATTGGTTCCCAAAGCTGTTCTAGCTGTGCGTTCACACCGTTGTTCCAGCTAGAGCTGTAGATCGGGTGATGGAAGAAGACGACCTTGAATTCGGCGTGGGAACTGGCGAGATCATTCTTCACCCATTCCAATTGCTCCTTCATCATCTGGATGGCGTTTGCGCCGGTGAGAGAGTTGGAATCGATCCCCACAAAGTGGACATTTCCATAATCTAATGACCACCACTCCTCCTTCGAGTCGCCACCACCGGTCGGGAGCGCGAGAAAACGGTAGTAGTAAGGGCTT
>CAZBSW010000328.1:0-2104 GCA_964494835.1 uncultured Thermotogae bacterium | reverse complement strand
GTCCACAGGTGCGTGGAACAACCTCGTCTTCTAGCCAGAACGCAATAGCGCGTTGTACCTGTTGGAATGAGATCTTGTCAGAAAGAGTGATATCGATAGTGTCGTTCTCCACATCCCAACGGGAGATCGCCACCACTACCGACACACAATCGGTCACTGCCACCGAATCGTCACCGGTCACCTGCGTGTCTTGGCAGGGTAGGGCAGAGTCGACAACACCTTGCAAATCGCTGCTACTCACGTAGCATGGATCGCTTCCCGTTGTCTCGATCGCCTCTGTCTGAGGCACCTCAACCTGATAGATAATGGTCTTAGTCGTTCCCACAGTAAGCTTGCTCGGGAAGACCCATTCCAGCGCTGATCGCTTGTAGATGAACCCGTCGTTCTCCACCGGCGTAACCTTCCATCCCGTGGGGAGTTCTTCCTTAAGTCCCACTCCGTACAGGTCTTGGTCAGCGCTGATTTCCACCTTGACCGTGAATGTGTTACCGGCCGGGTTGCCATCAGGGCCGTAGTAATTCAGCAGAATATTCCCGCACGGAACGGGCGTAGCGATAGTTCGCACGGCGGTGATATTCGCCTGAGGGACCGCCGGTAGGTCGACGTCAACCGGAGTACATGTGTATGCGTACGCTGCGATATCCTTCATTGCTTCCAGTTCGATCGTCGCCCCTTGAGTCCACGGCACTGTTTCCTCATTCTGCCACATCTCGAGCGCGCGGCTGAGCTGATCGGGCATGATCTTCTGCGACAGGCGCAGATCGACCGTGTCGTCGCTGTCTTCGCCTACACGCGGAACTAGATGTGCTATCGCGGTCTTCAACGGGAGTGCATCCGTGATCTCTACTGTTGAATCTCCGTCTACAGGCAATGAAATTGCGGGGGTGCGCGATTGGAATGTACCGGTGATGTCGAAGCATACGGGGAGCGTGGTCGCGATCAGCTCGCTGCTAGACGGCACGGTTACCTCGTAAGATATGACCTTGCTCGTACCGCCCTTGATTTCATCGATGAACACCCACTGCACTGTTGCCCTCTTGAAAGCGGCGCCTGCGTTCTCCAACGGCTTTATCTTCCAGCCCACAGGAAGCTTCTCCTCCAGGCCGACGCCGGCAAGATCCATCTCAGGTTCGATGCGAACGACAACCTTGAATGTGGTTCCCGGTAGCGCCGCTATCGTCGAGATCGTGCGAGTAACCTTAACCGCCAGGGGAGCTATATTGACAGAGACTGTGGACCGCGCCGTTGCTCCCTCCGCATCGGTCGCCCGCAAGGTCACGTTTCGCACACCACTGACAGCATAGCTATGCGTGACTATGGGATTGGTTGTCGTCTGGTCGAATACACCATCACCATCGAAATCCCATGCATATTCGGCGATCGTTCCGTCCGGGTCGACCGTGGCGCTGGCATCGAACGAGATCGGCTCGTTTATGTGCGGATCGGTCGGAGAGATGCTGAACGACACCTTCGGTGGCTGGTTCAACGTCCCGTGGAAGATGATCGGATCGATCAGGTTCAGATCCACTGTTTGAGGTGAAGACGTGCTGCCGGAGAGGAGCTTGACCGCCGTGATTCCAGAAGTGAATTGAGGATACATGGTCAGCTCAAACTCGGAGCCGAGAGGTCCCAGCACCATTCCGTCTGATTTTCCATCATCCCATGCCCACGAAACGTTGCCCGTGGGCGGCGTGAGCTCCCATACCTCACGGAAGTCCGTCGGCCCGTCGTCTTGAACGATAAAACCCGCTCCAGCCGGCACGCCGGACAGGGTCACTGAAGTCGATCCCGCCGTTCCACCCGTGCCGCTCAACAAGACGAACAACGACACCGCGCCTGTCGTCGTGTTGCGATACAGGAACAGCACCGCGGTATTCGTCTCCTCCAAACCCGTGTTCGACTGGTTGTTCGTCATGTTGTAATAAGCGTCGGCGGCCGTCGAACCCGAAAGCGGGACAATCTGTACCCGCTTATCCCCTTGGCTGACCGTGTAGTACCCTGACTCCTGGGCAAGTACACTCGCCGGGAAGAGGAGGGTGCCGAGTACCAAGAGGAGGAAAAGGCCATAAAGGCTGACCTTACACACCTTCATTGCTACCTCCTT
>CAZBSW010000327.1:0-2123 GCA_964494835.1 uncultured Thermotogae bacterium | reverse complement strand
ATGTAGAGGCGTCAAACCGGACACTGAGAGGCGATGCTCCCCCTGGAGATACGGTAAAGTGTGGAAGTGGTTTGCCGTTGACAACCACGGTTTCCGCCACAATTAGAAGACCGATTCCAAGGATAATAGCCGCCACGACAGAAGTCCTTTGCCTCATGTCGATCACCTCGATGAGAGATGATAGCACAAAACTATTGTCCGGCCAGTGGGTGGGAGAGAAGCACAGGCGACCATTTGCTCACCATCCCCGGACCGTCTACATTAGGCGGCTTTCTCGCTGATAGCTTGCAGGACTCGCTCTGGGGTGAACGGCGTCTCTGTCAAACGGACTCCGATCGCATCGTAAATGGCGTTGGCGATCGTCGGAATCGGGGCGTTGATTCCGATCTCCGCGACCGACTTGGCACCGAGTGGTCCGGTTGGTTCGTAAGAATCGACAAAGATCACTTCGAGCGGCGGCATATCCAGCATGCACGGGATCTTGTAATCGAACAGACTCGGGTTGCGTACACGTCCGAGGGAACTGATCTGCATCTCCTCGGTGAGGGCATATCCGATTCCATTTGCAATCGCTCCCTCCATCTGTCCTTCCGCCATCTTCGGGTTGATTACAGTGCCGCAATCAACGGCTACAACGTAATTCAGAATCTTAACGCGTCCCGTCTCTGTGTTTACCGCAACTTCAGCAAAGCTTGCCATAAACGGCGGAGGCGACTCTCGTGGAACACTGGAAGCGGTTGCCCCGATCTGAAACTGGTCCACGCGGTACATTGCACGTTCACAGACTGCCGCAAGTGAAACGCTGGTACCGTCGGGAGTGGTCACTTGTTCGCGTTCAACGGTAAGGGTCGATGCATCGGCGTCGAGCATCTCGGCAGCGACGCCAACGATCTGGTCGCGCACCTTCTCGGCTGCGCGCTTGACCGCTGTGCCAGATACGTATGTAGTGGAAGAAGCGTATGCACCGACGTCGAACGGAGTGAGGTCGGTGTCCGACGAGTAGACGATGACTTTTTCGAGCGGAATACCGAGGATCTCAGCGGCGATCTGAGCGAGGATCGTGTCCGAGCCGGTGCCGAGATCGGTTGCACCGATGAGCAGGTTGAACGATCCGTCCTCGTTCATCTTGATCGTCGCCGCGGCCATGTCGATCTCGGGAATTCCCGATCCTTGCATGTGGATGGACATTCCTACGCCATGAACCCACGCGCCGTCACGGAGGCGTCGTCCGCGCTTCTCGGCCCAACCGATTTGCTCTTCTCCGATGTCGATGCAACGATCCAGTGTGCAGCTCTTGATCGTAAACGCAACCCCCTCTCTTCCCTCGCCGAGCTTGGCGAAGATCGGTGAGGATTCACCACTGCGGATATGGTTCTTCCGGCGAAGAACTACCGGGTCAAGGTCAAGTCGCTCCGCCAACTTATCCATTGCTACCTCGAGCGGGAAATAACCCTGCGTCGCCCCGTAGCCACGGTATGCACCGCCGACGGGTAGATTCGTATAAACTGCTTTCCCGAAGAAATGAACATTCTCTGCCTTGTTATACAGGGGAAGGGACTTCGAGCCAGTGTTGGAGAGTACGGTCAAGCCGTGGCTTCCATACGCACCGGTGTTCGAGATCGCCTCCATCTCGATCGCGTTCAGCATGCCGTCGTTCTTCGCCCCGATCCTCACTCGCACACGCATCGGATGACGCGTGCGCGAAGAAACGAACTCTTCTTGGCGGCTAAGTTCAATCAGTGCCGGCCTCCCGGTACGAAGGGTGACGAGTCCAGCGATGTCTTCCAGTAAGATTTCTTGTTTGGTTCCGAATCCCCCGCCGATGCGGGGCTTGATCACTCGTATGCGGTGTACCGGTATTCCCAACGCGTATGAGACGATCCGCCGCACGTGGAACGGAACTTGTGTGCTCGTGCGTAGCACGAGGCGGTTGTCGTCAGCGAGATAACTGAGCACGACATGCGGTTCGATCGGTGTGTGTTGTGCATACTGCGTTTCACATATCGTTTCCACAACCACGTCCGACTCGGAGAAGCCGCGCTGTACATCACCGGCAGAGATATCTACGTTGGCAACAATATTCTTGGCTGCATCATAGATCCAGGTTGCGTCTTGTTCGTCAT
>CAZBSW010000326.1:0-2124 GCA_964494835.1 uncultured Thermotogae bacterium | reverse complement strand
GACTCAATGAGCGCATCGACCGTTATAGCTGGCTCCCTTCCGTAGCGCTTGTCGATAGACAACACCAGCTTGCCTTTCCCTCCAATGGCCGGTTCACGCCGCGACATGGAGAGGACGTCATCTTGGAACAAACCGGTATGCCGTTCGAGGATTATCTTCGCCAGTTTGAAGGAAGGATCTTCTACGACGCGGTCTATCAGGACATCCTTTCTACACCGATCGAACGTTTCGCCACCGTACTCGCCCGTAACCGTGCCGGAGACATCGTAGCCGTGCAGATCCCTTACGGAGAAGGACTCCTCGTTCTCCTCCCTCGTGTAGAGGGAGTATCACCGGCAAGCGATGCGCTCGCCCTGTATGATGCCGTTTCTCGCACCCACCTTCGCCCCGCTTTCTTTTCCACCCCGGATTGGCTCCCTTCATATCCGCTGCCGGGCGAGGATAAGCTGTGCGACGAGATAGCAAGTCTTCGTGAGAGGCGTGACAAGCTGTCGGAGAAGCTGGTAGAGGTGACTTCTCAACTGGAAAAGATCACGTGTTACAAGCGCATCCTGTATACGACGGGAAGATTGAGCATCGTCCCGGCGCTGTGCGCCTCCTTTCGTAGCCTCGGGTTCTCAGTCGAGGAGGAGCACGATGGAATCATCGTACAGTCTGATGAAGGGGATGCCATTGCCAGCGTCGCCGCGACGGACGCTGCCAAGGTGGGCATCTCCGCCTATCGCCGGCTCCTCGATCGCGTCGACCGGGCACGCACCAGCGGAGACGGTCCACACAAAGGGATACTCGTGGTCGGCGCGTCGCGCGAACTCGATCCCAAACGGCGTTCAACACAGTTTACGCCTGAGGTATTACGCGGATGCAAGTCACAGGGATTCTGCCTCATCACGACCTATGAGTTGTTCAAGCTTGTGCGGCGCGCGCTGGAACGCCCTCCGGCCAAAGAGCTTTCTCACATGAGAAAACAGATCGTTGAATGTGATGGTGAATTCCGCGGAGTGTCTTAGAAATGCCGCTCATCGCCGCACTCTCTCTTTCACTCATTGTTGTTGGGATCCTCAGCACAGGGCTATTCGCGCGCATGATGCGCCGCGCCTCTCTCGGACAACGCATCCGCCAGTACGGTCCTCAACTCCACGAAAGTAAGAGCGGAACACCAACCATGGGAGGAGTAGTAATCATAGTATTATGGGGGATCGCTACCCTCATCCTATCGCGCGCCGGCCACATCTCACACGAGGGGCTGTTCATCTTCTTCAGCGCACTCTCGTTCGGCAGCATTGGCCTCATCGACGACCTGATCTCACAACACCATCAGCGATCGCTCGGACTCTTGGCGCGGCAGAAGATCCTCATCTCGGTGATCGCCTCGCTCGTCTTGTTCTTTGCTTTTCCCGCACTATTTCACATCCCGGTTCGAGTCCCGTTCTCATCGCTTTCTCTTTCCCTGCCAAGGCCGCTATTCTTCTTTCTTCTGTGCTGGGTGTTCCTGTCGACGACGAACAGTATGAATCTGACCGACGGGCTTGATGGCCTCGCCACCGGTGTTGCGTTCATCATCCTTGCGGGCTTCGCAATCGCGTTCCATGATCAAGAAACATTGGCAACTATCCTGCCGTTAATGGGAATACTCATAGGTTTCATGTGGATAAACACCCATCCCGCTCGTCTGTTCCTGGGAGACGTCGGCGCCTTCACCCTCGGTGGCGCGATCGGCGGGGCAACGCTGGTGACAGGAACAGCACTCGTCCTCCCTCTCTTGGCAGGAATCCTGGTTCTCGAGTCTATCTCAGTAATCGCGCAAATGACGTATTATCGTTTTACGGGTCGAAGGATCTTCAAGATAGCCCCATTTCATCACCACTTTGAACACGCAGACGGGATAGAGTACCCATACCTTCTCCCAAAGGCAGAGTGGCAGGAAGGAAAGATCGTCACTAGATTCTGGATCGTACAGGTACTATTCACCTCATTAGGATTGTTCGCCCTATATAGATGAGCGCGAAGTCACTACACAACAACCTTTCATCATGATGGGATGAAGTAAGGGGTGCTATGCTGGCATTTTGTGCCGGAGGTGGGACTTGAACCCACACGAGGTGTAATCCCCACAGGATCCTGAAT
>CAZBSW010000325.1:0-2130 GCA_964494835.1 uncultured Thermotogae bacterium | reverse complement strand
GTCCGGTGCTGATCATCCAAGGAGAGAAGGACATCCAGGTGCCGGCAAGCGAAGCCGATCTGCTTGCCGCCGCGCTCAAGGAAGCGGGGAACTCCGATGTGACGCTCGACAAGATCCCCGATCTCAACCACATGATGCGCCATCATCCGGAAGAGCCGAACTTCACCTACCGCCACCTCGACGAGCCGGTCGATCAACGCGTGCTTGCTGCGGTTACGGATTGGATGAACTCGCACGTTGTCCTACAACAGTAGCCGTGACCTGACGACGCACAACGGAATCGTTGCGGCGCTACGGGCAGCGGGGATCAACCCGAGGAAGAGGTGGGGCCAGAACTTCCTCACCGATCGCAGCGTGCTTGATAGCATCGTTACAGAGGTCAAGCGCCTCGCGCCGGCGCGCGTCGTCGAGATCGGTCCCGGCCTGGGGACGGTTACACAGGCGCTGTCCGATGTCGCCTCGCATGTGCTCGCGATAGAGATCGATCGCCGCTTGGCGGCACTCCTCACCGAGACGTTTACCAATAAGAGATGCGTTGAGATCCGCCACCAGGATTTTCTTACGTTCTCGTTCTCCGACGCGTTTCCCGATGGGAAGATTGTCGTTGTAGGGAACATTCCGTATCGGATCTCCGCTCCGATCCTCAAGCACCTGATCGCCGAGCGGAAGAGCATCACCGCCGCGCTGTTGCTCACCCAACGCGAGGTGGCGGACAAGATCGCAGCAAGCCCGGGGAAAGGGGGGACTTCGCTGGGGGTACTGGTACGGGCCTATGCCGACGTGCACGTTGTGCGCCACGTCCCCCGCAGCGCGTTTTACCCCGTACCTGCGGTTGATTCGACCCTGTGGCTGCTTTCATTTCTGGAAAGGCCGCGGTTCACCGCAGGCGAGGAGGTCTTCTTCGCGGTCGTGCGCGCTCTGTACGGCAACCGGCGTAAGATGATCCGGCGTGCGCTACGCGACATCGTGCCGAGAGAGCGAATCGAGAACCTGCTGTCGCAAGCCGGCATTACTCCCACTATAAGGGGGGAGACTTTATCGTTTCAGGAGATCGATCGCATCGCGCATGCTGTTCAGGGCAAGAACCAACCGCCTTCTCTATGAGCGATTGTGCCCGTCGAGTTCGGGCGTGTCCGGTTCCACATGCACGATCACGTTGACCGGTCGCGCGCATGCCGACTTCACCTTCTCTTCCACTTCCATGGAAATGCGGTGCCCCTCCAGGAGAGTCAGGGCGGGCTCAACAAGTACGTGCAGATCGACGAACGTTTCGCGCCCCACGCTACGCGTACGCAGGTTGTGCCAGCTGCGTACAGCATCGACTTGTTCAACCGCCTCCTGTATCGTCGCCAGCTCGGAGCGAGAGAGCGAGCCTTCCGTTAGCTCGTGCAGTACTTGACGCACGGTCTTTGCACCTGCGCCGACGACCATCGCGCCCACCACAATGCCAGCGATCTGGTCGGCGTGCCCCCAGCCGATGAGTCCGCCGACTCCTCCGCATAACACCGCCACTGAGGAGAGCGCATCAGAGCGATGATGCCACGCATTGGCATGTAGGGCCGTGCTCTGCAAACGGCGGGCGACGTGAATCGTTCGCCGATAAACCCATTCCTTGCTGAGGATCGACACGATCGCCACGATGATGACCGGAACGCCGGGATAGGTCATGCGGTCGGCATACAGTGCCGATCCCGCATCCCAGGCGATATACATGCCCACCAGGATCAGCGCCGCAGCGACGACCCCTCCAGCCAACGTCTCGTACCGGCCGTGACCATACGGGTGATGTGGATCGGCCGGCTTAGCGGAAAGGCGTATTCCTCCGAGAACGGCAAGATCGGTCGCCATGTCCGATCCCGAGTGGATGCCGTCGGCGATCAGGGCGATCGAACCGGCGAATATCCCCACAAATAGCTTCGCAAGGACCAGCGTGATGTTGACCGCCATTCCCAGAAGCGTCACACGCACACCGGCATCAAAACGCCGTTTGATTCTCCTCGAATAGGCGTTCATAATCGTCATTCTACGCTGCAGTACACACTTTGCCCAGCGCAAAAAGAAAGACCAGGCGACGACCTACTCTCCCAGCCCCTCGCGAGACTAGTACCATCGGCGCTGGAGGGCTTAACT
>CAZBSW010000324.1:0-2155 GCA_964494835.1 uncultured Thermotogae bacterium | reverse complement strand
GTTCATGGCCAAGCTCTATTTCCTTCACCACTCCGATAACGACGCGATCTTTGCTTTGATCGACGGACAGATCGGTCTTCTCAACAGGCTTCTTTCCCGGGTTTCACGGCACACGGATCTGCCGACGGACGACAGAACACTCGCGCACTTCACACTGCGCTTTCGCATGCGACAGATCACGGCCGCGATCGAGTGGCTGGAAGAGTGTAACGAATGGCTCATAGACAAGGAGATAAGGAGACAAGGATGAGGCACAGTTCATGTAGGTTCCTTGGGACATGCGGAGTTGTCGTCGTATTGCTCATCGCGTTGTTTGGTATGACCGCGACGGCAGACGGGAATGTGCAAGTGACGGATCAGACGGGGCGGGTGGTCGATATCCCGCAGCCGGTGAATCGGATCGTCAGTGCTTATGGAATATCCACATATTACGTGTATGCACTGGGAGCCGGTGACCGGATAGTGAGCGCGTGGTATGTACAGATCAAAGGCGTCGGGAAGGCCCCGGACGCCCTGTGGAAGATCGAGCCCAAGCTTGACGAGAAACTATCCTTCGGACAGCCGAACCTGGAGGATATCGTGGCTAAGAACCCCGATCTCGTTCTCACCAACCCGGTGAAACACGGCGACCTTGCCGACCGATTGACGGACTTGGGCATCCCGGCGATTCAATACGTTGCCGAGAGTCCGGAGGCGATGAAAGAGGCGATGCTCCTCACCGGTGAGGCACTCGGTCCGGATACAGCGGCTCGCGCTCAGGAATTCGCCGATTACTACGATAGAGTGATGAGCACGATTGCCGGTGCGACTGACAGCATCCCGGCTGACAAGCGTCTGCGTGTCTATTTTTGCGGAAGCGACCCGTTGCGTGCCGCAAGCGGCGACATGTACCAGAGTCTGATGATCGATACCGCCGCTGGAATATCAGTCACCCACAACCTCGCGGGTTATTGGAACGATGTAAACCTTGAACAGGTCCTCGTCTGGCAACCGGATGTGATAATCATCACAAGTTACGGTGGGCTCACGCCCGCTCAGATCCTGAACGATCCCGATTGGCAGTCCATCCCTGCTGTGCGCGACGGACGTGTTTACAAGATGCCCGCTCTCGCCGCTGCCTGGGACACGCCTGTCCCTGACTCGCTGCTGGGGATTATGTGGCTGGCACACGTCCTTTACCCGGAACAGATCGACTTCGACCTTGCCACCGAGTGCCGCACGTTCTATAGCCGGTTCTACGGATACAGCCTCTCTGACGAGGAGGTCACCCAATTGACAAGAAAGTAAGAAACCAGCCACTGCCGGGCTGGCCTCTGTTCATCCTCTTACTCGCGCTGATCGGCCTGTCGTTGTTCATTGGCCGGTATCACATTCCGATCGAAGATGTGATCCACGCCATTGTGTTGCCGAGGAACGTTACCGCGACGATACGCGCCCTCGTCCTACACGTGCGACTGCCGCGTATCCTAACTGCAGTCTGCATAGGCGCGAATCTGGCTGTGAGCGGCGCGGTCTTTCAAGGTGTGTTGCGCAACCCGCTCGTCGATTCCCGTATCCTCGGAGTTAGTTCAGGAGCGGCGTTTGGGGCAGCATTGGCACTCTTGACGACGCACAGCCCGGCCCTCGTCCAACTGAGCGCGTTCGGATTCGGGCTTCTTGCCATCTTTGTCGTATATGCGATCGGATGGAGGTTCGGATCGTCGATACTCATCCTTGTTGTAACCGGCGTTCTGGTAAGCGCCTTCTACAACGCCCTCCTTGGTCTAGTCAAGTATGTGGCGGATCCGCTCGACACCCTTCCCGCGATCACGTACTGGTTGCTCGGCGGGATCTCCAGTGCACGGTGGGAGACCCTGTGGCCGCTTGCGATCGTAACCGGACTCGGGATTTCGTTCTTCCTCCTTATGCGATGGCGTGTGAATCTCCTCACCTTGAGCGAGACAGAGGCGGCTTCTATGGGAATAAACGTAGGCAAGACGCGGTTCTTCGTGCTTGTCGCGGCATCTCTTCTGGTGGCATCTTCGGTCGCACAGAGTGGGATTATCGGTTGGATCGGCCTTATTGTTCCCCACGCCGCCAGGGCGATCGTCGGACCGGATCACGCTCGCCTTATCCCCGCCTCGATCGGGATCGGCGCATTCATCCTCCTTATCCT
>CAZBSW010000323.1:0-2182 GCA_964494835.1 uncultured Thermotogae bacterium | reverse complement strand
GTTGGAAGCAGCTATTCAAGCGTTCGAGGATGCGCTCGGGGTGACGGCGTCGTTCGATGACACGAACGAGAGCGCCTACACCAATCTCCAGATCGATCTGGCCGATAAGGACCTGATAAACAAGCTCTCTCAATGTTACTACACATTGGGAGATGTCTTCCTTCGCGATCAGAGCGGTGTCGCTAAGATATTTGAGAAAGGGCGCCTGTGGGGATTGAAGAGTCTGCGCATGAATCCGGACTTCAGCCAACAGGAGCTGCGGCACGGGTTCATCGATGCGGTGAATCAGGAGACCGATATCGCTGCCCTGTACTGGACATATGCCAACTGGGCGCGCAAGGATGAGTTCGACAAGCTGGGAGCGATCGGCCGCAACGATCCGCCCAAGCTCCTCGTTCTGGCCGAACGCACCTTAGCCGTCGACCCTACGTACATCGCCTACGGACCGTATCGTTCGCTTGCCGCGTTCTGGGGCGGCCTTCCACCTTTGCCACTCATCAAGTTCGGGCAGAACCTGCCACGTGCCCTCTCTTATATCTGCCCCGTAATCCATGAGCCGGACTACTGCTCTGATTGCGAAGATTGTCCAATCGACCAAAACTGTAATGACTATTTTGAGAACAGGCTCATCTTCGCCCAGTACTACTTGATGGAGAAGAGCTTGTGGGACGAAGCGGCGCGGGTGCTTCAGAGTATCATCGATGACCCGGTCGGAGACACGTATCCGCTGTACAACGCATTCGACCAGCAAGTTGCACGTGAACTACTGGACGAGGTAAACGAACACCGCTAATGAAAATGCTAAGCGACATCCGGGGGCACATAGTAGCTGTACGTGGGTTTTGGGCAGTAGTTGCACGCGAACTACTTGATGAAATGAACAAGCATCGGCGATGAAAAGCCGGGCGTCGTCTGAGAAGGGTTGTGGGTGTGTCAGGTTTTCGACCAGTGGTTCGCGCGTGAACTACTGGACGAGGTAAACGAACACCGCTAGCATGTACAGTGGAGTGGTATCCGTCATCTGGGTGACGAAAGGTCTCTTGATGCCTACATCAGGTGGCTGTCTACCAAGGAGGAATAGATGAAACGGCTTGTATTGTTGTTCTGTCTTTGTATGTTGGTCTTTGCCGGGGTGGGTGCGTTGGCACAGGACGAGCCGACGACGATGGATCTTGCCACGGCACTTGCGTTCTGGAGCAACGACAGCATCGCGATCGAGTACTCAGATGCAGGGCAGGTGCAGCTGGAAGAGATCATCGCCGCGCTCAAGACCGGGCTCGGCGTTCCGGCGGACCTCGATGAAACAAATGAGGACGCGGTCGGCGACTTCGCAATCGACATCTCTCTCAAAGATGTCGTGAATAAGCTGTCGCAGGCCTATTACACGCTTGCCAACGTGTTTATCGATCCATCAGAGAATGAGGACATCTACCTCAAGGGAAAGAACTGGGGGCTGAAGAGCCTGCGTATGGATCCAGGCTTCGCGGAATTGGAGAACAGCCGTTTCGACAGCGCGGTCGCTGCCGAGGCCGACGTTGCCGCGCTCTATTGGGCCAACTCCAACTGGCTGCGTGTTGCGCAGAAACATCCGATGCAGGCCGTGCTCGCCGGTGTGACCAAGCGCGTGCAGGCGATCATGAATCGTCTCCTCGAACTCGATACGAGCTATCTTGCAGGCGGGATCTACCGTTCCTACGGTGCGTACTACTCGGGACTCCCGATCGGTAAGGATATGAATAAAGCGCTTGCCTTCCTTTGTCATGTTGTTGATCAGGCCGATTACTGCAGCGCCTGCGATATTGAGCAGCAAGTGGAAGGTGCGGATGAGTACTTCGAAAATCGCACCTTCTTTGTTGAATTCTACCTCATGCCGAAGAAGCAGTGGGAGGATGCTGCGCAGATCCTGCAAAGCGTCATCGACGCTCCGATCGGAGACAAGTACCCGTTTATGAACGCATACTCGAAAGAGCATGCACAAGAGCTTCTGGCCGAGGTACAGGGACATCTGTAGCAGCGGTTTGCATTCTATGGTTTGTAGAAAAGGGGCAAGGCCGCTCGAATTCGAGCGGCCTTGTTTGTCTCTTCGAACATCGGGTGTGTTGCAGGAGCCGAGTGGACGCAGTATCGAGATCTAGCCACTCCGCTTGAGTCTCCCCGCCCGCTTGGCATAGCGCTCGACAAA
>CAZBSW010000322.1:0-2225 GCA_964494835.1 uncultured Thermotogae bacterium | reverse complement strand
GTTGACGTACGGCTTCTTTCTCGAAGATTTCAATCGGGTCGGGCGAAGGAACGACGCGACGCCAGCCGCGGCCGGCGTCTTCCTTGATGTGATATCCTTTATCCTCCTGCAGGTGCTTCGCCTCTTCTTCGGAATAGAACGGCCCTACGGGCTTGGTCGGGTTCTGAAACGCCTGGTCATTCTTATCGACGACAACCTGCGTCACCACGGTGGCGACGGGAATGTCACCTTTGCCCTTGTCGGCAAGAAGATTGTGCAGTGACTGTTGCATCATGTACCCAATCAGGCCTTGGCTCTGCGCGCCACAGGCGTAAAGCGGCATCGGAGCGGCGACATCCTTGGCGGTTTCATTTTGCAGCAGTATGTTCCCCACTTGGGGGCCGTTCCCGTGCGTGATGATGATCTTGTACTTACCGGACTTGACCATCTGGGCAAGCTGTTTGCACGTCGTCGCTACGTTCGCCATCTGCTCAGCGAATGTCCCCCGCTGTCCGGGTTGAAGGATGGCGTTGCCACCCAATGCGATCACTACTACCTTCTTTTCGTTAACCATTACATCACCTGTCCTTTGTTCTTCGTGAGCAACTGACTCATTCGGCGGCATCCACGCAATCACACGGAATGTTCATTCCGTCTTATTCGCGCTTACCGCTCATCTCATCATCCATCTCACTCATGTCCAAGAATCGTGCGATAACTGCTGATGCGTCGTAGAGCGAGCCAAGGTCGATGAACTCGTCCGATTGATGCGCTTGGGCAATGTCGCCCGGTCCGTAGATCACGACCGGCACGTCAATCTCAGGAACAATTGCCACCGCATCGGTCGAATAAGGCGCGATCTCCACCGCGGGAAGGGATCGCGCACATCCGGCTACGGCAGCTCGAAACCGCCTTACATGAATATTATCCTCATCGCTTACGATCGGCGGCTTGTAGTTGTAGACTCGGTACGCAAACCGCGCTCCGACGCGAGCCGCGGCATTTCCGCCCAGACTCTCCACAAGTTCAAGGACCATCGCTTTGTCCTCGTCGGAGATGACGCGTGAGTCGATCCGTACGCGCGTCGTGTCCGGAACGATATTCACTTGCCAGCCACCATCGATCTGACCGATGTTGAGGGACGTGCGCCCTCGCCCCGGTGTCTCTTTGAACGTTCTCGCCGCTTCGGCCAGTGTGATACAGAACTCAGCTGCGGGGATGATGGTGTTGATCCCTTGCTCAGGCATCGAACCGTGTGCCGCTTTTCCGGAGAATGTGGATTCTACCCACAACTCGCCCTTCTGGCCGCAATAGGCTTTACCCCCCGTCGGCTCGGTAATGAGAAGAAACTCCGCGTCATCGATCAAGCCGGAATGAGCGATCGATGCCGCCCCACGGTAGGCGTATTCTTCATCGGCAGTAAGCGCGAGAACGATATCCTTCCTCGGTCGTTCTCCGCTACGTGCGATCCGCGTCAGGATCGTCATGATCACAGCCACGCCGCCCTTCATGTCGGCTGTGCCCAGTCCCCACATGCGGTTGCCATCCAGCAACGGCTCGAACGGAGGGACCGTCCACTTCTCTTCGTCGGCATTTACCGTGTCGAGATGACCGCAGAGAACGATCGATCCTTCCTCCTGACCATGCAAGCGGGCCACAAGAGAGCTTCGTCCTTCTTCGAGCGGAACGATCGTAGAATCGATACCATTCTCCGCAAGACTCTTTCTGACCACTCCGACAATCTTGTCCTCTCCTCCCGGTGGATTGACACTGCGGATCGACACCAGAGTCTTCAACAGCTCTACGACCTCCTGCCTGAAAGCATCATCGATAACGAGCATTACATGATCCTCTGCAATTTCGGGTCAAGCCGGTCTCGTAGTGCGTCTCCAAGCAGATTGAAGGACAGAACAGCGGTCGCCAGAAACAACCCCGGAAACAGGATGATCCACGGCGCTCGAATGATGTAGGTGCGTCCTTCATTCATCATTCCTCCCCAACTGGCAATATAGGGAGGTATCCCAACGCCGAGGAAGTTCAGCGCCGCTACCTCCATGATTGAGAAGGCGAAAGTAAAAGTTGCCTGCACGATCACCGGCGACAGTAGGTTGATCGCGAGATGACGCACAAGGATGCGAAATGAAGGCATTCCCAGCGCGCGCGCAGCCTCCACGTATGTGTTCTCCCGCAATGAGAGGGTTGAGCTGTAAACGACACGCACCATGCGCGGCGCCCACACCATCCCC
>CAZBSW010000321.1:0-2231 GCA_964494835.1 uncultured Thermotogae bacterium | reverse complement strand
GCTCACGATCGCCCTGATGGGGTGCATAGTGAACGGAATCGGCGAGGCAAAGGACGCGGATATCGGCCTGTTCGGGGGAGAAGGGAGCGGAACGATCTACATCGGCGGAGAGCCGGTGAAACGCGCCATCCCCGAGACAGAATTGGTATCCACGTTCGTAGACACGGTGCGCACGTATCTGCGAGAACAGGGGGCGACACATGGCTCAGCAGGCGGTCGTACAGACTAACCGAGCTCCAGCAATGGACGAGCGGCTCGCCCGCTCGATCGAGCGGGCGACCTCTCACCTGTTGTCACTTCAATATCCCGATGGCTACTGGTGGGGCGAGTTAGAATCGAACGTGACTATCACAGCTGAGCACCTCTTCCTAAGCCACATCCTCGGCACGAAGCGAGAGGATGAATGGCGGAAGATCGCCCGTTATATTGCGAAGATGCAGCGTTCGGACGGCACATGGGCGATCTGGTATGAGGGTCCCCCTGACCTGTCGACAACGATCGAGGCGTATGTGGCGTTGAAGATGGCTGGAACTCCCCCGGATGCGCCGGAGATGGAGCAGGCGCGGTCGTTTATCCTTTCGCAAGGCGGAGTAGACAAGGCCCGTATCTTCACAAAGATCTGGTTGGCAATCCTCGGTGAATGGGAGTGGAAAGGGACGCCGATGATCCCTCCCGAGATCGTGCTTCTGCCAAAGTGGTTTCCGATCAGCATCTACGACTTCGCCTGCTGGGCACGCGGCACGATCGTTCCCATGACAATCATCCAGACACTCCGCCCAGTCTTTCCGCTTCCGCGCTGGGCGCACATCGATGAACTGTTCGCAAACGGCAAAGAAAACGCTGATCTATCCTTGCCTCGGAAACAAACGCACTGGGCATCGTTCTTCGCCTTTGTGGATCGTCTGTTACGGATCTATGATCGATCGCCGGTAAAACCGCTGCGCACACACGCCATCACTCGCGCCGAAGAATGGATTGCGGAACGACAGGAAGAGGATGGGGCATGGGGCGGGATTCAGCCTCCATGGGTATATTCCCTCATCGCACTCAGGGCGCTCGGTCGGACAACCGACGATCCCGTTGTGAAGAAAGGGGTCGCTGGATTCTACGGCGAGAAGGGCTTCGCAATCGATGAGAACGGTACGTTTCGCTTGCAATCCTGTCTGTCACCGGTGTGGGACACCGCTCTGGCCATGGTGGCGCTGGAAGACGCGGGACTCCCCACTGATCATCCGGCGCTCGTGAACGCAGGGGAATGGCTCATCGACGAGCAGATATTCGCTGGCGGTGATTGGCAGGTGCGTTGCAAAGGGCGGCCGGGCGGATGGGCATTCGAGTTCGCAAACGACATCTATCCAGACACCGATGATTCCGCTCTTGTGATGATGGCCTTGCAGCCTGTGGAACTCGACAAGCAACGCAAGCAATGCGCCCTCGATCGTGGGCTGGAGTGGCTTCTGTCCATGCAAAGCTCAAACGGCGGCTGGGGAGCGTTCGACCGCAACAACGACAAGATCTTCCTGCGGCAGATACCGTTCGCCGACTTCGGTGAAATGGTCGATCCTCCCTCGGCGGACGTCACCGCCCACATCGTCGAATACCTGGGACGGATCGGCTACAGGAAGGATGACCATCGCGTGGCGCGTGCTCTTCGCTACCTGGTAAATGAACAAGAGAAGGACGGGGCATGGTTCGGCAGATGGGGAGTAAACCTTACCTACGGCATTGGCGCCACCTTGCCCGCACTTGCTGCAGTCGCTGTAGATATGGGCTCTACGCATGTCAAACGCGCGGTTGAATGGCTGGTAGTTCATCAGAACGAAGACGGCGGTTGGGGAGAACGGATCGAAGGGTATCAAGACTCCGAGTGGCGGGGAAGGGGACCATCGACAGCTTCACAGACTGCCTGGGCGATCCTGGCTCTTATCTCAGCCGGCGAATCAGCCGCCATGGCAACAAGACGAGGGATTGAATTCCTCATCTCGACCCAGACACCTGACGGCGGGTGGGACGAGCCGTACTTCACGGGAACAGGGTTCCCCATGGATTTCATGATCAACTACCACCTGTACCGCGACGTCTTCCCCTTGATGGCACTCGGCCGCTACCACCGGACACTACGTGCAGAGCAAGGAGAAAGGAGCGAACGATGCGAGTCGTAAAGGCCGATGTCCTCGGCTTCTGTTTCGGCGTGCGGCGGGCGGTGACGATGATCGAAACCGAACTTGCAC
>CAZBSW010000320.1:0-2236 GCA_964494835.1 uncultured Thermotogae bacterium | reverse complement strand
CAAGAAACTCCTCGATCCCGGCCGGGGGCTTGGCGAGAAGCTGATACGGGCCGTCCGGGAGTTCGTGCGACAACGAGAGGAGATAGTTCTGTTGTGAGAAAGCATTAGGGAAAAGAAGACGGACGATACCATCCGGCTGCAGATCGAACAGGTAAACGAACGCCGGCCTGGAGACCTGCAGATGGATTGTCACCGGATCTCCCACTGTGATGACGGACACGTCGGTCCAGACGTACACGTCTATCGGTTGTCCGCCCGCTGGCGGAGAAGGGAGGAGACCGAGCGGAAAGCCCTGCGCAAGCAGCGGTACACCTGCTCCCAGCAAAATGAGGGCTATCATGGCCAGGTGGAATAGGACCTTCATATGAATCACCTCGATATACATACGTCTATCGTCGGGACGATGTTTCACGAATGATGTGACATCGGGGCAAGAAGAGGTTCCTTTCTCAACATCAGATTTTCCTCGTGCTATTCGGACTCGTTCCCCGCGATGATGAGTGCCTCGACCTGTGAGTGTGTGGGGAGGGACGGCTGTGCTCCCTTCTGTGTCGTTGCGAGCGCCCCGGCAGCACTCGCCCACATGATCGATTGAGCGAGCGATCGTGTCGCGAGCGCCCATGCAAGTGTGCCGTTGAACGCGTCCCCGGCGGCGGTAGTGTCGACCGGCGTAACGTGATATGGTGGCTGCAGTGCCATCTGGTCCCGCGTGGCCAAGAGGGTACCCTTGCTTCCCAATGTGCAGATGACATTCTTCGCACCGCGCGAGAGCAACTGCCGTGCCCCCGCCTCAACGTCATTGGCACCGGTAAGGGATCGAAGCTCACTCTCATTGGGGGTAAGGATGTCAATGCGGGCGAGTGTACGCGCAGAGAGCACCTGTGCCGGAGCGGGATCAAGGATGATCAGAGGGCGATCCGGCGGTAGATGTGTCAACAGATGTTCAATCGTAGCCAGTGGGATCTCCAGTTGCAGCAACAGGATGTCTGCATGGGCGATCTCCGCGAGATGCCTATCAACATAAGCGGGGTTTACGTACGCATTCGCACCGACATCGACGACGATGGCGTTCTCACCGCCGTGATCGACCATGATCACAGCAAGCCCTGATAATGACCGCGATTCACGCTCTACATGCGTGGTGTCAACGCCGTTCTCTTGAAGATTATTATAGAGGATGTCGCCGAACGAGTCGGTTCCGAGCTTACCGAAGAAGGTGACATCGGCGCCCAGGCGTGCAGCGGCAACAGCCTGGTTTGCCCCCTTACCTCCGGGGTAGCGCGATACCCCTTTTGCGGCCATCGTCTCCCCCGGATGGGGCACGCGCGTGACCTCGACTACAAGATCCATGTTGATACCGCCGACAATGGCGATCATTTCGGACCGACGTTCACCAGCGCACAGCATCGCATAGGATCTGGAGGAATCGCTCGCGCGACGCTTCCAATACGACAATGGCGTTCGGCTCTTTTCCGGTGATTCCCAGATGATCGACGACGGTCGCTCCGCGGGTAAGTTCACTATGCGTCTCGATTTCGACGTGCAGGTGTCGACTGCGAGTGACGACCCGTGGATCGAGTGCCACGGCCATCGCGATCGGATCGGGGAGATCGAACCCGTCGAGTCCGAGGTTCTCTACCCCGAACTTCCGAAGGCACTGCTGAATGTCGACGCAGAACCGGCCGAGCGGCGATATCCCGCTCAGCTCCTTGGCCGCTGCGGCATCGAATGTCGCATGTCTCTGCGATATGTCCCATCCGACCATTGTGATTGGCAGGCCTGATCGGAATACGATTTGGGCTGCCTCCGGGTCGACCCAGATGTTGTACTCCGCCGCCGGCACGACGTTCCCATGACCGAGGCCGATGCCACCCATGATCACGCATTTATCCACCATTCGCACGATCGATGGGTCGCGGTGCAGAGCGAGTGCGATATTGGTGAGCGGTCCGAGGGTGACAAGCGTGATCTTGCCGGCGAGACGGTGCATGGTGTCGATGATCAGGTCGACGGCGTGTCCGGCGGCGCACGTGCGTCCGTGCAGCGGAAGTCCGATCTCGCCCATTCCATCCTGCCCGTGAACGAACTGTGCCGTCTGCAAGGGGCGTAGCAATGGATGCGCAACGCCCGCAAAGACGGGTACCTGCCTCTTGCACTGCTCGACCGTGTACAGTGCGTTTTGGACTCCCATCTCAAGCGGTACATTTCCCGCCACGATTGTGATCGCCTCTACCTG
>CAZBSW010000319.1:0-2244 GCA_964494835.1 uncultured Thermotogae bacterium | reverse complement strand
CGGCGTCACCTATCAGACGCCGTATGAAAAGCTGCACCAGATCCCGGGCATGATCCGCGAGATCATCGAGGCGCAGGAAAACACGCGTTTCGACCGCTCCCACTTCGCCTCCTACGGCGACTCTTCCCTCAACTTCGAGACGGTCTACTACGTTCTCGTCTCCAACTACAACGCGTACATGGACATCCAGCAGGCGATAAACCTCGCAATCTACCAGCAGTTTGAGGAGAAGGGGATCGACTTCGCCTACCCCACGCGCACCGTCTACATCGTCCCCGAGGAGAACACACCGCTTGGCGAGCCTCCCAACACATCGGCATCATAACGGATTGAAACATCCATTTTGCCGAACAGTTCAGCGAAAACTCAACAACAACTTGACAACCGCAGACGAAACCTATAGAGTCAAGACGCTATGACGCACATACGGAACTTGCGGAGGTGTCTTTGGCCTGGCTCTTTCTGAGCCCCCCATCCGCTGTGTCCGTCTTCTAGTCCCTCCTTTCGAGCCTTGGTGGCGTCGCTAATTCATTCGTTGTCCGTTTGACCCGATCCAACTTCGACGAAAGGAGACGTCACAATGCAGAGAATCTTTGCTTTGAGTCAGAATGAACTTCCAACCCGATGGTACAACGTGCTTGCCGATCTCGATCGGCCGCTCGATCCGCCACTCGATCCCGGCAGTCGCGAGCCGCTGCCGCCGGAGGCGCTGACGGCGCTGTTTCCCAAGGCGTGCGTCGAACAAGAGGCTTCCACCGACCGCTTCATCGACATCCCGGCCGAGGTGCAGGAGATCTATCGGCTGTGGCGGCCGACTCCGCTTTATCGAGCATTGAACCTCGAGCGCGCCCTCGACACACCCGCGCACATCTACTACAAGTACGAAGGCGTCAGCCCCACCGGATCGCACAAGACCAACACCGCTGTCGCTCAGGCCTACTACAACAAGGTCGAGGGGACCAAGCGGCTCACTACCGAGACCGGAGCCGGTCAGTGGGGGAGCGCCCTCTCCTTCGCGTGTCAGGCGCTGGGCCTCGACCTCACCGTGTTCATGGTCAAGGTCTCCTACGAGCAGAAGCCGTATCGAAGGGCGATGATCGAACTCTACGGCGGTGAGATTACGCCTTCGCCGTCGAACCGGACCAAGGCCGGGCGCGCGGTCCTGGAACGGGATCCCGATTCGCCCGGATCGCTCGGTATCGCGATCTCCGAGGCGATCGAGGAGGCGATTACCACCGGCGCGAAGTACTCACTGGGGAGCGTGTTGAACCACGTCCTCATGCACCAGACCGTGATCGGCCAAGAGGTGCTCGCGCAGATGGATCTCGCAGGCGAGTATCCGGATGCAGTGGTCGGCTGCGTGGGTGGAGGCTCGAACTTCGGCGGTTTGATGCTCCCCATCTTCTGCGATGCGAAGTCACGCGGAAGGACGGTGGAGTTCATCGCGGCGGAGCCGACCGCCTGCCCGACGATAACAAGCGGCGACGTGCGCTACGACTTCGGAGACGAGGCCGAGATGACGCCGCTTCTGCGGATGCACACCCTGGGGCACAAGTTCGTGCCACCACCGATCCACGCTGGCGGACTGCGCTATCACGGCATGGCGCCGATCATCACCCGCCTCGTCGAGGACGAAGTGGTGCAGCCGGTCGCCTTCGACCAAGTGGACGTCTTCGCAAGTGCGACGCTGTTTGCGCGCACCGAAGGGATCATCCCCGCTCCGGAGACGGCCCACGCCGTACACACCGCAATCGAACTCGCCCGCCAATCAGCCAAACGGGATGAAAAGCGCGTAATCCTCATCGGCTTCTCCGGCCACGGCTACTTCGACATGTCGGCATACACTGCCTACCTCGCCGGACAGTTGGTAAGAACAAGCTAACCCTCCTTGCAGACAGCCTGTCGACAGCCGGACGGTGCAACCGCGTCGCCCGGCTGTCCCCCTTTTGGGCTTGTAACTCTGAGCTTCTTGCTAACAACTGAATGCTGACCGCTGATGGCTAATTGCTGACTGCTATTCGCCGAAAAAGTAGCCTGTCCCCTTTTCCGTATGCTCGTCCTGAACGCTGACTGCTGATTGCTGACGGCTGTTCGCTTCCCAACCACGAACTCCGCACTACGAACTGTTCTCCCCAACCTTACAAACCCAACTAACTCTACGAACTCAATGAACTCTATGAACCCGGTTACCCGTTTGGCTCAAACCATCGATTACGTTAGACTCACGTCAATTGAGTTGGAGGG
>CAZBSW010000318.1:0-2257 GCA_964494835.1 uncultured Thermotogae bacterium | reverse complement strand
TCTGACTCCGCTTCGAAGATCACGATCCCAAACGAGCTTTCATCCGTGTTCAGCGTCCGCCCTGCGAGAATCACCACACCGCGCTTCGTCAACGTCTGCAAGTAATCGAAATGAGCTGCAACGGATGCTTCCTCTTCCGGTGTCGGGCCCTGTGTGAGCATTCCGGGTCGTGTCGGCTGAATCCTGTACAGATACTGACCTGCCTCGGACATGGCTCCCTCCTTATCTGTGTACCGGTCGTTTATCGTCACTTGCCCGGGCACTGAGCATGGACCGCCTCATCAAGGACCTTGTTCCCGTACACCTTGTCGAAGTGTGCGGCAAACTCGGCCGCCAGGCGATGGGCGCGGGTATCGTAAGCGGATTTATCCGCCCATGTGGTCTTCGGGTTCAGAATCTCGGCGGGAACGCCCGGACAGGTACGTGGAATGAGTACATGGAAGATCCGGTCTTCGTCGTATTCCACATTTTCAAGGCCGCTGCTCAACGCGGCGTGTACCATCGCCCGCGTCAGGGTGATGTCCATCCTCTTCCCAACGCCGTACGGGCCACCCGACCAACCGGTGTTCACCAGATAGACGGTTGTGTTGTGGGTGGCCATTTTGTCGCCGAGCATGCCGGCGTAAATATCGGGATTGCGCGGCATGAACGGCTCGCCGAAGAAGCGGGAAAACGTCGTCTTCGGCTCGACGATTCCGGTCTCGGTGCCGGCAAGCTTGCTCGTATATCCCATGAGAAACCAGAGCATCGCCTGTTCCTTTGTGAGCCGAGCGATTGGAGGCAGGACGCCGTTGGCATCGGCGGTGAGGAAGAGAATCGTCCGCGGATGTCCGCCGGTGGACGATTCCTTGACGTTCGTCAGATAGCGCAACGGATATGAGGCGCGCGAGTTAGGCGTAAGTCGGTCATCGTACAGGTCGAACTCGCCGTTCGGGTAGATCATCGCGTTCTCTACGATTGAACCGTGCGAGAGGTAATCATCATGATGCATCACTGCCTTGTAGATCTCCGGCTCTTTTGTCGGGTCGAGGTCAATCAACTTGGCATAGCAGCCGTTTTCGAAGTTGGCGATTCCGTTATCTCCCCAGCCGTGCTCGTCGTCGCCCAATAGGGCGCGGGCCGGATCGGCGGACAGGGTTGTCTTGCCGGTACCCGAAAGGCCGAGGAGGAGAGCGGTATCATCGTTCTTGCCCGCGTTTGCTGAGCAATGGAGAGGGAGAATCCCCTCGGCGGGTAGGAGATAGTTCATCACGGTAAACATCAGCTTCTTCACCGAACCGGCGTAGGCAGAGCCGTAGACCACTCCGATGCGGAGGTCGAAATCCATGCCGATGATCATCGTCGATGTCTTTCCGGTGACTGGATCGACCCTCAGTCTGCCCGAATAGCGCTCGGGGTCGAGCTTGTCGTCGGGGAGGACGACGAGGGTGAACGGCCGCTTGGCGAACGTGCTGATCCCGATGTTGCCTGGAACAGGGCGAAACATGTTGTCGGTGAACAACGCGGTTAGCGCGCGGCTGCCGATAGTCTTCACCGGCAACGCGTAGGATGAATCCGCACCGAGGACGCGATCGGTAATGTAGATTCGTTCCTTCTTTGCGAGCGTTGCAGCTGCATCTTCGAGAACCATGGCAAACGTCTCCTCATCGATCGGGATGTTGTTCGGCGAGTCCCAGTCGATCTCGGCCTCGCTTGCCGCTCGTCTTACAGTGAGGGTGTCCTTGGGACTGCGGCCGGTAGACTCAGGCGGAGTCCAGGTGGCGAGCGCGCCGCACGCGCTGACGATCGCCTCCTTGTTGGTGACACAATCGGCGATCAGAGTCTTGCGGGAGGGGTTGTCGATGATGTGCGCGTGTGTCAGGAGCCCGCGCAGGCTATGCTCGAGATTCATCGTCATTCACCTTCAGGCTGGTGCTCCACACCGCGCAACAGACACGCCAGTGCGGGCGAGGCATCATACCAAACTGGAACGGGAAAATCACATCGACTGCTGCTATTATCGGGGCTATGAACACAATCGATCACGAACTGTCGACGTCGATACAGGGCTCCGCCTCATTAGAAGAAGCGTGCCGATTTGCGGTTCGCTGGCTGCACGAAAAAGTAGACCACTTCCACTGGGTCGGTATCTACATGGTACAGGACGAAGAACTCATCCTTTCGGCATGGGCGGGCTCCGAGGCGACGGAGCACGCGCGCATCCCGGTCGGGCAAGGAATCTGTGGTCTCGCCGCTCGTACGGGGGACACAGTACTCG
>CAZBSW010000317.1:0-2258 GCA_964494835.1 uncultured Thermotogae bacterium | reverse complement strand
CCAGAGATCAGACCGCCCCCTCCGACGGGAGCAAGGATGGCGTCAAGCGAAGGGACCTCTGCGATCAACTCTGCCACGGCCGTCCCCTGCCCGGCGATCACGCGCATGTCATCATGGGAATCGATGAATGTGAATCCAGTCTCTGTGATCAGTGACTGCGTCTTTTCCTCACGCGATTCTTGCGTACCTTTGCACGTAGCCACTGTTGCTCCGTACTCTTCTGCTGCCGCGCGCTTCACCGGCGGGGCGTTTTCCGGCATCACAACAATAGCGGGTATGTTCAGAATACTCGCCGCCAGGGCAAGTGCCTGGGCATGGTTCCCGCTTGAGTGTGTGATTACCCCGCGGGCACGTTCACTCTCAGATAGACACGAGATGGCATTGTATGCACCCCGAAACTTGAACGAGCCAGCACGCTGGAAACTCTCCGCTTTGAAGAATACTCTGTTTGCGGCGATCCGGTCGAGAGCGGCACATGTGAAGACCGGGGTCTTGTGAGCAACCCCTGCCAGTCTTTCCTGTGCGTCGACTACCCCTTCCCAAAGAGAATCCCACATTGCTACTCCCTGAAC
The DNA here is from genome assembly GCA_964494835.1 of uncultured Thermotogae bacterium. Lineage (GTDB taxonomy): Bacteria > Bipolaricaulota > Bipolaricaulia > UBA7950 > UBA9294 > M55B144. The sequence goes on along the minus strand of CAZBSW010000317.1, from coordinate 1,686 downwards.
ACGGTTTTCCGATAGTGTTGCAGCTCTTCGATCGATTCCCTGATGTCGCTCAATGCACGGTGTTTCGAGGTCTTGCTGTTCCCAATCGCTGTCAATTCTTTCGGGTACCATCGGCTAACAAGCTCTTTCACCGTGCTTACATCGACATTGCGATAACTGAGGAGCATGTTTAGGTGTGGCATATGGCGAATCAGGAATCGCCTATCAAAACAGATCGAATTGCCGCACAGCGGGCATGAACGCGGTGGGCAGTATTCAGCTACAAACGACGTCAACTCCGCCTCTGCTTGTGCCAGCGATATCGTCGAACGCCGCACTTCTTCGATCAGACCAGATAGGCGGTGCTGTTTTCTGCACCATTCGTCCATTTGCTCCAGAACATCCTCTGGATGATGAATGACAAGATCCGGCCCCTCAGCGACAATCTTGAGGGATTTGTCCGTGATTATCGTCGCTACTTCGAGGATCGCTCGCGTATCAACATCGATTCCGCTCGTTTCCAGGTCGAGCCACACTAGGTTACCAGGATCTTTTTTCAATCAGTATCATACCCCTTTCCATTCGTCCGAGGATAACACGTACTCTCGCTCCTTCCAAGCCGCAAATGGGATCGATCACACGCATCGTTGTTCACAGGCGGAAAAGCGGGTAGACTGACGCCTATGCCAGTAACCATAGATACGCTGACAAGGAGCGACGTCGGCCAATTCATCCATCTGTTGACCCTCGGGTTTGAAGATGAGCTGAAAGAGCGCGGGACGAATATCGCACGCCTGGGATGGCTGTTACGACTGATTCTCACCCCCAGGGGCATTCCGATCCGCACCTTTACCCGCATCACCGGCCATGAGGGGGTTATTCTCACTGCCAAAGACGGTGGAAAAGTCGTAGGCATTCTCGCCATTCTCGGACGAGATATTCCCATCCTGAGCGGAGTCTATGTCCTCCCTCAGACGCGTGGCCAAGGAGTTGCCATGGCCCTTGTACAGGAGGCGCTTCGACGCCTCAAGAAGCGCGGTCATCGAGAGGTGCGCGTATCCACAAGCGATTCGAGCGGTCGGGGACTTGCCGAGCAGGCCGGGTTCACCCCTTGTGATCATACCGACCTGTATCAGCGACTCCTGCCAGCACACATTGCATCACCAATCGGTGTTCGCGTGCGCCAGGCAAGAAGGGGAGACCTCTCCGGTCATCCATACGACATCGGTTTTCTCACTCGCTTGACCGGCATCCGCTCCCGTCATCTAATTGCGGAAGATGAAACCGGTGTTGGGACTGCGGCTACCCTGGTCGCCCTTCCGCATCAAACCGTGGGGGAAGTCCAGCCTCAGGTGCTGAGAGACGATGCCGTCCCCACGTTTGCCGCTCTACTCGCCGTCGGATGCGACTGGTTTACCCAATTGGGGAGGAAGGAAGTCTCCGTTCCACTTCATGAAGCGACGGACAGCCTTACGGAAATCATTTTGCGAGCGGGGTTTGTTAAGCGTAAGTCGTGGGTACAACTGCGTATCGAACTGAAATAGAAAAGCGGGGCAGGTGACCCTGCCCCGCGAAATTACCCTACTTCCGCTCCCCGATGGGAAGAACGGTGCGGCCGTGTGCCGTGTTGATCAAGATGCCAGCAGATGCATACCAGGCAATCAATGCGCACAGGACCCCTTCATAACCGGCGATTGTGTGCACGAC
>CAZBSW010000316.1:0-2311 GCA_964494835.1 uncultured Thermotogae bacterium | reverse complement strand
AGATAGCCATCAGCGCCAACGCAAGGATGATCGCGGGGAAGGCCATCAGTGCATCCACCACGCGCATTACGATCAATCCGAACCGGTCGTAGAAACCGGAAAGCATGCCGATCGGCAGCCCGACGAACAGGGCAAATGCCGATATGGATAGACCAAGCAGGAGTGTTATCCGTGTCCCGGACAATGTGCGGCTGAGGATGTCGCGCCCGAAATTGTCCGTCCCCAATAGATGGGACGCATTCGGCCCCTCCAGTCGATCTGACAGATTCAGCGTGTTCGCCCCGTAGGGAGAGATGAGAGGGCCTGTCCCGGCGATGATTAAGAGCACACACAGAATCAGTACCGCTACGAGCGTCGTCCTGCGCTTGGTCAGGAATTTAAACACATCGTCGAGGATCATCCTGGCGCGAGTCGGGCCGGTCGGTCTTTCGCATGGACTCCGGTCGTTGGTCGACAATCTTTCTCCTTGTCCTAGTGATACCGAATCCGCGGATCGATCGAGGCGTAAGTCAGGTCCGTGGTGAAATTGATCAGTACATACAGAACAGCTACAACCATCATGATCCCTTGGATTACGGGATAATCTCGCTTCAATACCGACTGCACGATCAGGCTTCCTACTCCTGGTAAAGCAAACACGTTCTCTGTCACCACCGCACCGGAGACCAGTGAAGCAAAAGTGAATGAGATCACCGTGATAATCGGAATCGACGCGTTGCGCAGAGCATGCTTGATAATCACCACCCGCCCGGCGAGGCCCTTGGCCCTGGCGGTGGTGATGTAGTCAGCGCGCAACACGTCAAGCATGCTTGAGCGGGCGGTGCGTGCCACGAGGGCGGCGTTTACGAAACCGAGCGAGAACGCAGGAAGAATGAGGTTCTTCAGGTTGGCCAGGTTCCCGGTCGCCAGCACGGACGTAAAGCCGGAGCTTGGCAGAAGATGCCATTTTCCAGCGACTAGGATCATCAACATCAATCCCAACCAGAAGCTGGGAATCGACGCTCCCGCCAGCGCAACAAGCAGCAACACATTATCCGTCCAGCTGTTCTGTTTTAGCGAAGATATCACTCCGGCCGGAATGCCCACGCCGATAACAACTAACAATGCCATTATTCCCAAGAAGATGCTCGTTTCTGCTCGCTCTCCGATCATCTGCAGCACCGGCTTCTGATAGAAGAGAGATTCACCCAGGTTTCCGTGCAAGAAGTTGACAAAATAGCGATAGAACTGGACCAACATCGGTTGATCAAGCCCCCAGCTTGCGCGTAACTGCTCCACTTGTGCCGGAGTAGCGTTTGACCCTAACAGCACTGAGGCGGGGTCGCCGGGGATGAGTTGCATTAGAATGAATGTAATAGTAATTACCAGAATGGTGCTGATCAACATGCCGATGCCGCGGCGAATGATGAACGAAAGCATCCTATTCCTCATCCTCCATATCGGACCGCGCGATCCCATATCTTTTCCGGAACGCGCACACCTCTCTTAAGTGCCTTTAATCCTTACGATCCCGGGTCTCCTCGGCCGCTTCAACGACCGAGGAGACCAAGTTATGTACTTGTGCCTACTTCTTCCAGGAATTCCAGAAGTAGGGCGACAACATTGGCGGGTTCGCCTTTGTACCATAGCCGCCGCCGATCTCTGCACGCATGAGGTGCAACTGGAATGCGTCTCCGAACTTGATCGCCGGGATCTGCTGGTACCACAGATCCATGATCTTCTGCCACTCTGCGTAACGAGCATCAAAATCCGTGATCTTGTTGAGCTCATTGCGCAACGCCTGCACTTCCGGTGTATCCCACCAGCCGGCGTACGCGGGGTTGAGCATCAACACGAGCGACGGATCGGGAGTAGTGCTGTAGAAAGAAAACGCGATCTCCCAAGGCGGATCATCCGGATCGTCAACGCTGTTTCGCACTGCAAAGAACGTCGCCTTATCGTAGACCTGCAGGTCTACGTTAAATCCAGCGTTCTTCAGTTCGTCTGCGACGACGAGCGACTGGTTATATTGCGCTGTCATGTCCTGCGCAACAATGATCCGTATCGGCTCGTTGTTGTAGCCTGCGTCACGCGCCATTTGCCGCGCTTTGGCGGGATCGTTGGCGTTGTAGAGCCCGGTCCCCGCATTCTCGGTATACCATCGAATGCCGGGGGCGAAATAGCTGGCATTGAGGCTCCAGAACGTGGAATCGCCGTATCCGGCCAGCATGATCGCGTTCATGTCGAGCGCGGAGATGACCGCCTTCTTCAACTCGTAGTTGTTGGCCAGCAAGCTCTTCTTGTTATTGATCAGCGCGATCGGGTAGATCGG
>CAZBSW010000315.1:0-2325 GCA_964494835.1 uncultured Thermotogae bacterium | reverse complement strand
GTCATCCTCCAGCTTGGGCTGTACATCGCAAATCTGCTGCGCGGCAATCTCGGAGAGTCGATCTTCCAGAAAGAACCAGTGCTGCTGCTGGTACTTGGGAGGCTTTCTGCGACACTCGAGCTGACCGTGGCCGGACTGATTCTCGCCATGCTCATTGGGATTCCACTTGGCATTCAGGCGGCAGTCCACCGTGGATCTTTGCTCGACGCATCGAGCATGCTGTTCGCACAGCTCGGCGTTTCCATACCGGTTTTCTGGCTCGGTATCCTGTTGATGTATTGGTTTTCTGTCCGGCTGGGCTGGTTCCCGGCCATTGGGCGCGGTGAACCATTGTCTCTGGCTCTTGGTCAAGCGCTCCGGGGGCACCCGCAAGTGCTTGCGGCGAGCCTGTCGCATCTTGTCCTGCCGGCGATCACTCTGGGGTTGAATGGGGCCGCATACATCAGTCGCGTCACGCGCTCGTCAATGGTAGATACGCTGCGGCAGGACTACATCCGAACAGCGGACTCAAAGGGACTATCGGAAAACGCCGTCATCTACCAGCACGCTCTGCGCAATGCGCTACTTCCAGTCGTGACTGTGATCGGTCTACAGTTCGGTGCATTACTTGGTGGTGCAGTACTGACCGAGACGATCTTCGCTTGGCCGGGGGTCGGCCGCCTTGCGGTCAATGCTATCGCACAACGGGACATTCCACTGGTGCAGGGGATCATCCTCATCGTGGGCATCCTGTTTGCGCTCGTGAACCTCGTGGTCGACCTGTTCTATACGGTCATCGATCCCCGAATCAGACTGGAGTGAGGGAAGAAATGCGGATCCTGCGAAAAGTACTGCGCAATAAGTCACTTGTGATCGGCGGCCTGATAGTCCTTGTAATCCTGTTGGTAGCCGCTTTTGCTCCCTGGATTGCCGGACATGACCCGTTTGCCATGGATATGCGCCATCGTCTTGAGGGTCCGAGCTGGCTGCATTTGCTTGGAACCGACAATTTCGGACGGGATTTGTGGGCTCGCATTGCCTACGGTTCAAGGATTTCTGTGCTTATAGCCCTGATCTCAGTCGGTGCATCCGCGTCGATTGGCACATTCGTCGGACTATGCGCTGGGTACTTCGGTGGTATCTTCGATCTGGTTGTGATGCGCGTCGTTGACTTGGTTCTCGGGTTTCCTATCATCATCCTTGCGTTGGGTTTGGTGGCTGCTCTCGGCCCTGGGCCGATGAACGTCGCGATTGCGCTGATCTTTGTGTTCTGGGGGCAGTATGCGCGTGTGGTCCGGTCAGTTGCATTGGCGGAGAAAGAAGTCGCCTACGTGGAGGCCGCCAAGGCGATCGGTGCATCGACATTCCGCATTCTCTATCAGCATTTATTCCGCAACACCTGGGCGCCAGTCCTTGTGCTAGCAACTCTCGGCATGGGTACGGCGATCCTCTCCGAGGCAGCCTTGAGCTTTCTCGGGTTCGGCGTGCAGCCCCCTGCACCGACGTGGGGCTGGACGCTTTCCTACGGGATGCGATTCCTACGTGATGACCCATGGCTTTCGGCGGTTCCAGGACTGGCAATCATGATCACTGTGCTTGGGTTCAATCTGTTCGGAGATGGCTTGCGTAACATTCTCGATCCGCGAGGTGCGGCACGATAACCGCATCAGTGGACTATACTGAGCATCCTTAAGTACGGAGGCGATACATGCGTACTGAAAGACATGTGGTGGCTACCATGGCGGACGGCAGCGAACTTGCCATCTACGTCCATGAGATAACGGGAGCGTCAACGAATGGCCCGACGGTCGGCATTTGTGGAAGTATTCACGGTGATGAGACGGTCAGCTCACAGATCGTCATGGAAGTCGCCACGGCGATCAGTGAGCGAGTGCAGAGCGGCAAGATCTTGTTGCTCCCTGTCGCGGATCCGCTTGGCTTCGCCGTGCGAGAGCGAGAGACACCGGTAGATAGTCTGAATCTGAATAGGGTCTTCCCAGGCAACATCGACGGCTGGCTGACCGAGAAGCTTGCGGCCACGATCTGCGAGCGGTTCTTGAACCGGATAGACGTATTAATCGATCTACATGCAGGTGGGGCCTCACAAACGGTGGACTACGTGTACATCTTGAATGATGAGGAGCTATCGCGTAGTTTCGGATCGCGCATTCTCTACAAGCGACGCGAAGGGCTGAGCGGTACCTACTTTTCCGGAACCTCGAGCGGAGTGGCTGGTGATCGGAACATCCGTGCTGTCACGATCGAGCTTGGCGGCGGCCTCGTCGATCAGCGGCCGTACGTGAAGAGAGGCGTCGCTGGAGTGCTGAACATGCTCCGGAAACTGGC
>CAZBSW010000314.1:0-2326 GCA_964494835.1 uncultured Thermotogae bacterium | reverse complement strand
GGTAATGAACGGGATAGAGAATTGGGAGATCCTCCCACTTCTTACCGCCCGCCAGAATATCTATACCGATCCCCAGGTTCCCAACGCAATCGAAGCTAAGCTATATGAGATCGGCGAGCCAGGGCCCGATGCGCCGATCCTCTTCACAACCAACTTTGCCCTCACCTATTTCACAGTCGCCGGCGAAGTGGAGAACAGCAAAGTACCGTCCTATGTCTGTGTGGCCGATACAGAGGGGCTGGGGGTATTAAACGCCTATGCCGACGACAAGCTAACTGCGGAGAAGGTGATTAAGACGGTTCAAGAGCAAGGCGTGATGGAGAAGGTAAGCCACAAAAAACTGATCATCCCTGGCCTGGTGGCTGTGATGCGAATGGAGATCGAGGAGGATTCCGGATGGGAGGTAATCATTGGTCCTGAGGATGCCGCCGGTATTCCTCGCTTTTTGAAGACTGAATGGAGCCCTAACTAGACGACAAATGGACGCAGTCAGGATCGCATTCTACCCCGGTGGTAAAGTTGTCGAGGCAAAGAAAGGGGCGACCCTGCTTGAGGTCGCAAAGAACGAAGGGATCTTCATCGCTTCGATTTGCGGCGGAGATGGGATTTGCGGTAAGTGTCGTCTGATCGTCAAGGATGGAAAGGTCGAGACCAGTCCCACAACCCTTCTCAGCCGCGAGGAGATTCAAGCCGGCTACGTCCTTGCATGCCAGACCGAGGTTGTGGGAGATGTTGAGGTTATAATCCCACCGGAGTCGCAGGCTGTAGGGGCACAAATCCTCGTCGACGCGGACGCGCAACGCTTCCGCGCCCTCTGGCCCGGCACAGGCGAACCGACCTTCTTTCGCCGTGATCCCCTCACTCGAAAACTCTATCTGGAACTGTCCCCCCCCAGCTTGCAAGATAACCTTGGCTGTCAAGAGCGCCTGTTTCGGGAGATCCGCCGGCATGTGGATGCGCCGGTGATGCAAATGGGACTGAAGGTGCTCAGAACCCTTCCCGCGCTTCAGCGGGGCAGAGGCTGGAAGGTGACTGCGACCCTTGGTCGGCGGGGCGGGACTGTTGAAGTAATCCAAGTAGAGGCCGGAAAGCATGATTCCCGTAACTTCGGTGTGGCGGTCGATGTTGGAACCTCGACCGTCGTGGCTCACCTCGTCGATCTCGTTACCTCGGAGACAATCGATGCGGAGGCCTGCTACAACTCTCAGATCCCTTTTGGAGAGGAAGTAACCCGACGCATCATCCACGCCGAACGGGAGGGAGAAAAGGCCCTCCGCGAGGCTGTTGCAAATGACATCAACAAGCTGATCTCCACGCTCATTACCAGAAACCCGGTGAGATTGAATGAGGTCACCACGCTGGTTGCCGCCGGCAACACGACGATGCTTCATTTCCTCTTGGGGTTGGATCCGTCTTGGATCCGCAAGAGTCCCTACATCCCAGCCGCTACGATTCCTCCACCGGTCCGCGCCGCCGAGGTGGGAATCAAGATCAACCCCCGAGGACTCCTCTACGCGATGCCCTCGATCGGCAGTTGGATTGGAGGCGACATCACCGCCGGAATCCTTGCAACCGACCTCTATCAGACCGATCGCCTGACGATGCTGATCGACATCGGAACTAATGGGGAGATCGTCCTTGGAAACCGTGAATGGATGCTCTCCTGCGCTACCTCGGCCGGCCCGGCGTTTGAGGGAAGCGGTGTAAAATGTGGCATGAAGGCAAGCAGTGGAGCGATCGAGCATGTGGAGATATCTCCCGAAGGGCAGGTTGCCACCCAAACCATCGGGGACGTCAAGGCCAAAGGACTCTGTGGCTCTGGGTTAATCGACGCAATCGCCTCACTCTTCCAAGCGGGGATCGTTGACCGGTCGGGGAACCTCCTTCCCGGCCGCTCAACCCACGTGCGCGAGCGGGACGGATGGCGAGAGTTCGTTCTTGTGTCGAAAAAGGACACAGACACGGGAAGAGCGATTGTGATTACTCAGCCCGATATCGCTAACGCGCTCCGCGCTAAAGCCGCGATCTATGCTGGGGCAAAGATCCTCATGGAATCGACCGATCACAGGTTCGAGGATATTGAGCAGCTTTTCATCGCTGGTGGCTTTGGAAACTACCTCGATCGGGAAAAGGCGATTCTCATCGGACTAGTCCCTGATATTCCCCTGGAACGGATCCGCTTTGTAGGAAACACTTCGCTTATCGGTGCGAAGATGGCGTTACTTTCGCGCGAGGCGTACGAACGGTGTTTCGAGATTGCCAAGAGCACTAGATACTATGACCTCATCACTTATCCTAACTATTATGATGAATTCATGTCGGCGAA
>CAZBSW010000313.1:0-2339 GCA_964494835.1 uncultured Thermotogae bacterium | reverse complement strand
ACCGCTTCCCGTACGAATGGTGCGTTGCAATCTCTGGTGCGGTGCTGGTACTTATCTTGCCGTGGGCGCCGAGCATTCCCTTCTCGAGCCTGTTTGCCATCTGGTCGCGATGGGTCGCTGAGCCCGTACTGGGTTGGCGGTTTGTCGGCTCGTACGACGGGTTCGTCTCCGCGTTCCTTCCGCTCTTTGGGGCACTGAGCCTGAGTTACCCGCTCCTCGCGTTCTGCGATCTGTTGCTCGAACGGCCGCGATACTTCGTTTTGGTTGCGAGGATACTGGCTCTCCTCATGATTATCCTGTCAGGGATGGCCATTGCCGATGCTGTGCTTACCCTCGGCACTGCGTGGGAATCCGCTCAGATCGGAGTCGCCTGTGGAATCGGGGTACTCCTGGTGATGTTTGCTATCCGGTTGTATAGAAATTGCGTTCTCCCGCCATTAATGCGGATGATCAGTATCACGCTCTTGGTTGCCGGGGGCTGCATCGCTTCGTTTGTCCTCCTCCCCGTCGGCCTCCTCGCGCTGGTTGCCGCGTACATTGTGCTTGCGATCGCGCTCGCACAAAGAGCGGCCCTTCGTATTTCTTCTGCTAACGCTCGATAACCGCTAGACACGCCGAGAGAGGACAAACCGTCTTAGGTCAATCCGCGCAATCAAGTTTTATGCCACTCAGCAGGTAGGTCTCGCCTTGATGTGAGCGAGGGATGTATATTCGCAATGCGTATCTGTTATCGGCCTTCTACCCATTGAAACTCAAGAGCTTTGTTGTCGGTGTCCTTGACAAGGGGATGGTGTTGGTGTATATTTATGACCAAATGGTCATATTGGTCATTTAGCCATAAAGAAGAGGTGTCAATGCCGCGGATCTTTTCGGATGCCGATCGCCAGACCATACGCCGATCGCTCCTCGATGCAGGAAGAAAGAGTTTCGTGCGTTTTGGCATTCGTAAGACCAACGTGGAGGAGCTCGCCACCACCGCCGGAATTGCGAAGGGCACCTTCTATCACTTCTTCGAGTCAAAAGAAGATCTCTGCATGGAGATCTTCAATGAAGAAGAGGCGGAGATGCGGGCAAACATTGAGTCGATTCTAGCCCGTTACACCGATGCTGCGGAGGCTCTACAAGGAGTGATCACGTACGCACTCGATTTTGTGCGCAACGATTCGCTTCTGAAGGCACTGCGCGAAACGGGCGAGTACCCGCTGCTCACACGCGGCATCGGCCGCGAGAAACTTTCCCAACATTTCTCTGTGGATCTCGAGTTTGTCTCGGGGCTTATGGAGGCGTTGCAGGCGAAGGGAGCGAAACGCGCTTTAGCGCCGGAGGTCGCGCTCGGACTCTTGCGGGCCATCGTACTGCTCCAGTTCTATGAAGACGAGATCGGAGCAGATGTGTTCGAGCGGGTAGTGGAGCTCTTGGTCGCGCAAACCACAAAGCTCATCGTCGGCAGAGGCCTGGAAGAATCATGATCCCAACCGAAGCCAACACCGCAACGGCCGACCGAACGTACGACGCAACCTATGCGATCAAGACGGAGAACCTGACAAAGCGCTATGGGGACCTGACGGCGGTCGATGCGGTCAATCTTCTCGTCAAGCAGGGCGAGATCTACGGGTTCCTCGGGAGGAACGGCGCCGGCAAGACAACGACGATCCGCATGCTCCTCGGACTGGTGCGGCCGACACAAGGTCGCGCACTGATTTTCGAAAGCGAGGTCGAAAGTGAGAGAATCACCGCTGTCGCCTCGATCGGTAGTCTCGTCGAGACGGCGACTGCGTACCCTTCGTTGACCGTCATGGAAAACCTCGAAATCCAGCGAAAGCTCACCGGCGCCTCCTTTGAATCGGTGCACAGGGCGATCGATCTGTTGGGACTCGAAACGCTCACCAATCGTCGCGCCGGACACCTGTCGCTGGGGAATAAACAACGTCTCGCCGTTGCACGCGCCATCCTCAGCCGCCCGCGGCTGCTGATCCTCGATGAGCCGGCAAACGGCCTCGACCCGGCCGGCATTGTCGAGATCCGCATCCTTCTCCGCCGCTTCGCTACGGAGTTAGGGGTAACGGTCTTTGTTTCGAGTCACATACTGGGCGAAATTAGGCTGCTTGCCGATCGGATCGGGATCATCCACAACGGCCGGATGATCGAGGAGATCGATCTACACGGCAACGTTGACGGCTCACCAACCCGGTTTGAGCTGGAAGTCTCCGACCCCCGACGGGCGCTTGTTCTGGTTGAGACAATTCCCGGTATTGAGGCGGTGCGGTTACGGGAAGACGGAAACCTTGAGGTTATCCCCGGCAACGTACGTGCATCCGCTATCGCGCGTCGGTTGGTGG
>CAZBSW010000312.1:0-2359 GCA_964494835.1 uncultured Thermotogae bacterium | reverse complement strand
ATCCGCAGCGTTGTAGACTTCGGTCTGTTCGTCGATATCGGCGGATTTGAAGGGCTCGTCCACCGCTCGGAGATCGCGTGGAAGGATCTTCCTGTGCCGCCCAGCGAATACAAACCGAAGGATAAGGTTACGGTAAAGGTGATCGACTTCGACAAGGAGAAAGGGAAGATCTCCCTTTCGATCAAACGCCTCCGCCCCAATCCATGGGATGGGATCAGTGAGCGATATCCCGCCGGCGCCAAGGTTGAAGGTACAGTGGTCAGCGTCACCGACTTCGGCGCATTCGTCGAACTGGAGAAGGACATCGAAGGACTGGTGCACGTCTCGGAGTTGTCCTGGGGCTATCCGGAAAACCCGAAAGACGTCGTCCACGAGGGAGACACGGTGGAGGTCGTCGTGCTCAGTTGCGACGAGGATACACACCGGATAAGCCTTTCACTCCGCCGCACGCAGCGGGATCCATGGGAAGACGTTGAGGCGAAGTACCCGAGCGGTCAGCGCGTTACCGGGACGGTCACCAAAATCACCGACTTCGGTGCATTCGTCAAGCTCGAAGACGGCGTCGAGGGTCTCGTCCACGTTTCTGAACTTGATTGGGGACACATCGCCCACCCGCGCGACGTCCTCCAGCAAGGTGAGATGGTCGAAGTCAAGGTGTTGAACGTCGATCCGGAAGAACGGCGAATCAGTCTGAGCATCCGCGAACTCAAGTCCAACCCATGGCGGCAGTTCGTCGAGAGCTTCTCCATAGATCAGGTGATTGAAGGCGAGATCACCGAGATCAAGGACTTCGGTGCGTTCATGAAGATAACCGATGACGTCGATGGACTGATCCATGTTTCCGAGATCAGCGATCAGCGGATCGCCACGCCGAGTGATGTCCTTTCCATAGGGGACAAAGTGCAGGCAAAGATAATTGGCATCAACGAAGATAAGAAACAGGTTCGCCTTACCATGCGCAACCTATTCGGGCCACCCGACGTTCCTATCACGCACGAACCGCGCAAGCCGCGGTCGAAAAAGCGGGCCAAGGAGCGCGTCGATCGTGAGTTTCTTGACGGCGGCGGGCATGAGAGCCTGAGTATGCGCGACCTATTGGAGGGCGCCAACTTGGATGAAGAGACGGAAAACGAGTAGATAACCAAACTGTGAGGAGGATCACATAATGAACAAAGGCGAATTCATCGACCGCTTGTCCGATTCAGCCAACCTGACCAAGAAAGAAGCGCGTCAGCTTCTCGATTCGGTCCTCAATCTCATTCAGGATACCCTAATGCAGGGCGAAGAAGTCAAACTCGTCGGCTTCGGGAAGTTTGCCGTACGCGCACGCCGGGCAAGCAGTCGGATCAACCCTCAGACAAAGAAACCCATCCAGGTGGACGCCAAAGTCGTGCCGCTCTTCAAACCGGGTAAGGAATTGAAGCGGCTCGTGGAGAAAAACCTCAAGGTGACGACACAGGGGCTGGCACACAAGTAGCCTGTTTCCTATTATTGGATACAAGTCGCAGCTGGCCTGCAAGGCATACGCCCCAGGCTGGCTGCGTTATTATCTTCGCACGCATCCACGCTCGTTCGGCGGATCCCCTCTCTCAGGCGACGGCCGCGAGTCGTCCGAATATGCGACCCTAATCCGCAAACAGCCTTCCGACTAGATAAGAGGGGTGGTAACTCGACTGCGTTCTGCGACGATGATTGCTCGCAGTTCGTCCACCGCCAGCTTAAGGTCATCGTTTATTACCAGATAGTCGAACAACGGCATCGCCTTCATCTCTTCCGCCCCCACCTCCAACCGCGACTCTATCTGTTCCTCGCTCTCCGTCCCCCGTTCCCGCAAACGCCTGCCGAGGATCTCGAGCGAAGATGGAGAAAGGAAAATATAGACAACGGAAAACTCGTCTAGGCCGCTTTCCTGTAGCTTCTTTGCTCCGTTAACATCGATGTTGAGAATGACGTCGCTTCCCGCAGCGAACACCGCGTGAATCTGCGCACAAGAAGTGCCGTACTGATCGCCAAGATAGGTCACGTGCTCGACCATCTCACCGGCATTGACAAGGCGATCGAACTCTTCGTGAGTGATGTAGCGGTAGTCGACACTGTCTTGTTCGCCGTTTCGGCGTGCGCGCGTGGTATACGAGACGGAAAAAGACAGACCCGGCAGGCTCTCCATCACGCGCTCGATGACCGAGTTCTTGCCCGCGCCCGACGGTCCGCAGACAACGAACGCCAATCCTCCTCCGACTCCCCGGCGGTGACCAACGATCGACTCATTCAACATTCTGCACCTGTTCCTTGAATGCGTTGACCAGCAGTTTCTTGTCTATCACCAGTGAGTTGATCTCGAGGTCGCGCGACTTCGATC
>CAZBSW010000311.1:0-2391 GCA_964494835.1 uncultured Thermotogae bacterium | reverse complement strand
TCTTTCATCCCTTCGGTCTCCCGATACGGAGAGGCGACGGATCCAGAGTCGAGGTGGTCGCGGCCGATGACAATCGGGGCAGAGATGTCACCGCGGCGTACAAGTTCGTTGAACGCCAGTCCGGCCTTGGCCCGTTCACCGTACCCTAGCCAGCATATCCGCGACGGCAGCCCCTGAAATGTTACCCGCTCTTCGGCGCGACGGATCCAGCGATGGAGCGATTCATCATGCGGGAAGAGGTCGAGGATTGCCGCGTCGGTGCGTCTTATATCCTCGGGATCTCCCGACAGTGCAACCCAGCGGAACGGACCCTTTCCTTCACAGAACATTGGACGGATATAGGCCGGGACAAAGCCCGGGAAGCGAAACGCGTCTTGCAGCCCGCCACTCTTCGCCTGCCCACGCAGGTTATTCCCATAATCGAATACCACCGACCCTCTGTCGAGGAAAGCGTTCATCGTTTGTACATGAGTGACCATCGATTCGTACGATCGCTTGATGTAACGGTCGGGGTCCGTCGTGCGCAAACTGAGCGCATCTTCGTAGGCCATTCCTGCCGGCACATACCCGTTCAATTCGTCGTGCGCCGCTGTTTGGTCGGTAACGACATCGGGGATGACACCTCGAGCCAGTATCTGGGGGTGAATATCGGCGGCGTTCCCCAATAGACCGATCGAAAGCGGCCTTCCCTCCTGCTTCGCCGACGTCGCCCATTCCAGCGCCTCATCGAGCGACTCGGTCGAACGGTCGAGCTGCTTGAGCGCCAATCGCCGTTCTATCTTCTCAGGGTTGATCTCGACTACTACCCCTACGCCGTCATTCATCGTTATCGCCAACGGCTGTGCACCGCCCATCTCGCCCAGGCCGGCGGTGAGCACGAGGCGTCCTTTCAGCGTTCCCGCGAAGTGCTGCCGCGCACACTCGGCAAGCGTCTCGTACGTCCCCTGCAAGATCCCTTGTGTACCGATGTATATCCACGACCCAGCGGTCATCTGCCCGTACATGGTCAGGCCCATCCGCTCGAACTCGCGGAACTTCTCCCACGTCGCCCAGTCAGGCACAATGAGCGAGTTGGCGATGAGAACCCGCGGCGCATCTGTGTGCGTCTTGAACACACCAACCGCCCGCCCGGACTGTACGAGAAGCGTCTCATCCCCTTCCAACTTCTCGAGCGCGCGCAGGATAATATCGAAATCCTCCCATGATCGGGCGGCTTTACCGGTACCTCCGTAAACGATGAGGTTGGCTGGAGCACCCGCGACCTCCGGATCGAGATTGTGCTGTATCATCCGCCATGCCGCCTCTTGCAACCATCCCTTGCAGTGAAGTTCGGTTCCACGCGGGACGCGCACGACTCGGGCATTCGTCTCCTTAGTAATGCTCATCACATCCGCCTCCCAAACCGCTTCGGTTAATCCAGTGCACCAATCGAGCGTTCCACCGTTTCAATCAGCGACTCTTCCCGAATCAGACGGGTCGCCGTCACAATGTGCTTGTAAATCTCTTCATCCTTCCTCAAAGCCGGAATCTCTCGGCGTACTCTATTGTAAAGCTCGGCCAGCCCACTTGGGAGGGGGGCATCTATGTATTCCTTCGCCTGACAGCCACAGAGCAATTCCACTGCAAGAATGCTCCCCACGTTTTCTACCACGTCTCGTAAGTGTAACGCCGCATTCGCCCCCATGCTAACGTGATCCTCCTGATCGCCCGAGACAGGGATGGAGTCAACGCTGGAGGGGTGTGCCAGCACCTTGTTTTCGGACGCCAAGCTGGCCGCCGCATACTGGGCGATCATGTAACCGGAGTTGAGCCCGGCATCCTGCACAAGGAACGGAGGAAGAGCGCCGTTCAGTTCCGGATGTAGCAAGCGGTTGATCCTTCGCTCCGAGATGCTTCCCAATTCCGCCGTCGCCAGTTTCAAATAATCCGTAACCAGTGCGATCGGTTCCCCGTGGAAATTACCCCCGGAAAGAACCTCGTCTTCATCTGCAAATACCAGCGGATTGTCGGTTGCCGCGTTGATCTCCGTCTCGAGCACGTGGGTCACATGGTTCACTGCAGTTCTCACCGCACCGTGTACCTGAGGAATGCACCGGAGGGAATAAGCGTCTTGAGGAACATCTTGTGCCCCTGCACCGATGCCTCCTAACAGCTTTCTCAAGTTCTTCGCCGAGGCAATCTGCCCGGGATGTGGCCGGGCATTTTGAATACTTGCAGCAAAAGCGCTCGGGTTACCGTTAAGAGCAAACACACTTAGGGCGCCTACCACATCGCTGACTTTGAGCAGGTGTCTGCAGTTCACAACAGCAAGAGAGAGCAGCGCGCACATGACCGGGGTGCCGTTGATGAGAGCAAGTCCTTCTTTCGACTCCAGCTTGATAGGCTCTATCC
>CAZBSW010000310.1:0-2396 GCA_964494835.1 uncultured Thermotogae bacterium | reverse complement strand
TGGCAAGGACGATCCGGTGATGCTCGTGCGCACCCAGAAGAACTTCCCCGCCACCGGCGAGATACTCGCTCCGTTCGAGATCGGACATTTCGTCGCCGGATTCATGCGCGGAAGTCACGTCGGGCCGCTCATGCCGGTGAAAGCGGAGACCGGCATTTCATTCTTCGATGGTCCCCCCATCGTCTCCTGCCTTGCTTTTTCTGTGCGAGAGGGGATACTTACAGAGCCGTGTGACGTGTTCGACCATCCGTATTGGGATTGGGTGAGAGAGAATGTTGCGAGAAAGGCACACGACATTCGCGCACAAGGGTTCTCTGGCGCAGCGATGCTCCCATATGCCGATCTCGAATACGGTGGTATCACAGAGCGAATGGACAAGCTCAACAAGCGGTTCTGTATTCGCTGAGGAGACGTTTTGGTTGACAGGGATGCTTGAGGAGAGGATCGCCGAAGTACTGGTTTCCCAAGAGCAGATAAATGCCCGCGTACGCGAGATCGGACAGCAGATCTCCAGTGATTACCAGGGAGAGTGCGTCAGCGACCAGCGCGGCCGCCCCCCGGTCCTCATCTGCGTGCTGCACGGGGCGTTGATCTTCCTTGCCGACCTGGTGCGTGAGATACCGACCGAGATCGAATACGACTTCATCTGTGTCTCATCGTATGGAAACGGAACATCGCCCGGCGCCGTACGGCTGATCAAAGACCTGGAGCGGCCGATTGAGGGGCGCGATGTCCTCGTTGTAGAGGATATCGTCGATACCGGACATACGATCGACTATCTCCGGCGCGGGTTCAACGCCCGCAATCCAGCATCGATCCGGATCTGCAGCCTGATCGACAAGGTAACACGTCGCGAGGCGGCGGTGAACGTCGACTACGCCGGGTTCACGCTTGAAGATGATGCATTCATCGTCGGCTACGGAATGGACTACGCCGAGCTCTACCGCAACCTCCCCTACATCGGAGTCCTGAAGCCCGAATACACGTGATGACCGATCCGTTCTACACGCTTGGTATCGAGACCTCGTGCGATGAAACGGCGGTCGCTATCTTACGCGGAGAGACCGACATTGTAGCGAGCCTTGTATACTCGCAGGCCGATGTGCACGCGCGCTACGGCGGTGTTGTTCCGGAAGTTGCATCGCGGGACCACCTGCGCAAGCTCCCGTACCTCGTGCACGACCTGTTCACAAAGGCAGGCCTCACGTACACTGACACATCGCTCGTCGCTGCCACCTACGGCCCCGGCCTGATTGGCCCGCTGCTCGTCGGTCTCTCGTATGGAAAAGGGATGGCGTTCGGACTCGGTATCCAGTTCGTTGGCGTCAATCATCTTGAAGGCCACATCTTCGCGCAGCGACTGAGCCAGCCCGAGATTGTACCTCCGTACATGTCGCTCATCGTCTCCGGCGGACACACGAGCCTGGTTGATGTGCGTGCCTACGGCGATTACCAGCTCGTCGGCATGACTGTAGACGATGCTGCCGGCGAAGCGCTGGACAAGGTGGGAAAGATGCTCGGGATAGGCTATCCGGCCGGAGCTGAGATCGATCGTCTCGCTTCGAAAGGGGATCCGCGCGCGATCAACTTCCCGCGGCCGATGTCCGGTTCGCCCGGCTTCGACTTCAGTTTCGCCGGGCTCAAGACGTCGGTCCTATACCACCTGCGCAAGCATCCGCGTGAGCGTCCGGAAGACGTCGCCGCCTCATTCCTGGCAAGTGTCGTATCGGTGCTCACCAAGAAACCACTCGAGGCGACCCGCCGCTATCACCGGCAAAGGCTGGTCGTGGTAGGAGGAGTGGCGGCCAATTCTCATCTGCGGGAGCGGCTGCATACAGACGGTGCCAAGCGCGGAATCGACGTTTTGTTCCCTGAGATTGCCTACTGTACCGATAATGCTGCCATGATCGCCGCCGCCGGTGCATTTCATCACCTGTCAAATGGAGAATCGCATCCTCTATCCCTCCCGCCGCAGCCATCGCTGTCGCTGTGAACCGGGCGATAATACAGCCGTCGCAAACTCACGTTACGAAAAAGCAGCCTGTCTCCATTTGGAGGCGCTGCTCGCTTGGTGCTGGTTCGGTCTGTCTTCAACTCGTCACTCATTACGCATCACTCGTTACCGGTGTCGTGCCCCCCGACTGGCAACTGAGGACTGTTGACTCTCGACTCCCGACTGATGACCCCCGATTCCTTCTCAGCTCCGAACTACGAACTAGCTTTCGAACTACGCACTACGAACCACGCACTACGAACTAGTTTTCGAACTACGCACTACGAACCACGCACTGTTCTTCTGAACTCAACGAACCCAACGAACTACCCTACCCCTTAATCCTTAGCCCTTACTCCTGTCTCCCATCACCGACCCTACTAACCCTACTTACCCCTTAATC
>CAZBSW010000309.1:0-2416 GCA_964494835.1 uncultured Thermotogae bacterium | reverse complement strand
TCATTGCACCCTCCTGGTGAAGAGAATAGCAGTAAGGCAGCGACTGAGTGAAAAACGCTTCGGAGAGACTTCGAAGACACAATACGAAACATCAGCTAGTATCTAACCTTACCGTTCTGTCTACTCGATCTTTTGTAGGAAACTCGGCACATGGTTCGAATGACGCGTATTGCAATTCCTGCCATACCCCATCATATTATGCAGCTTTGGGTCAGGGGGATGGACGTTTCTACCTTAACATGACCAATCGCTACACACATTTGAATCTCCTTGTTAGCCGTGAAACATCAAGCCGCGGTAGGGTGGTGGTGCCGTAGATCTGCTCCGGGGCTTCCTATTAGAATCTCAATCCCATGAGGTAAAGCTGGCAAGATTACCTCGAAATTCTCTTTGGCCGCTTTCGGGCTGCCAGGCAGGTTGACGATGAGTGTGCTTCCGCGGATCCCTGCGATGGCTCTCGACAACATGGCGTAGGGGGTTTGCTTCACATTGGCAGCGCGCATGGCTTCGACTAGGCCCGGAACCTCGCGATCGATGATGTCCTTCGTTGCTTCCGGAGTAATGTCACGAGCAGCAAATCCGGTCCCACCTACGGTGAGAATCAGGTCAAGGTCAAGATCATCGCACCAGCGTTGCAGGGTTTCGGAAATGAGTCTACGATCATCGGGAACGACGGCTTCTTCGACAATGCGTACCGGCAAGCTTTCCCCCACCAGGAGGGTGAGGAGAGGGCCGCTTTCGTCCTTTGCTTCTTTTCGATAACAGCGATCACTCACGGTCAATATACCGACTGATATCTCCATGTCACCTCCTGCCTTCCCCTAGAGGGCGTTTCACACAGCTTTCGCTTGAGGGGCGCAGGTCGAAAGTAGTCGCTTGCGCCGTTACCAAACCAGCAAGCTTTTCCGGAACTAATCCAGCAACATCACCTGAACCCGTTGACCGGCGGGAACGGAAGCCAACTCTTCGGGTATAACAGCGAGACCATTCGCTCTTACCATCGAACTTAGGACCCCTGACCCCTGGTTACCAGCAAGATGGGCATAGCGCTCTCCATCTTTCTCTTCCAGAAGAACCCGTACGTAGTGCCGCCGATCGTCTTTGTGCGCTATCGCGTCGACGAGCATTGCCTCAACGCTTGGCTTCTCTAGGTCACTTTCACCCAGCATGGTTAGAAGGGCGGGTCTCGCAAAAAGCTCGAAGGAGACCATGGCAGATACCGGATTCCCAGGCATGCCTAACAGAGGAACACTTGTGCCCCGCTCTCCCCTGATCGTTCCAAAGGCAAGTGGTTTGCCAGGCTTCATACACACTCGCCAGAATGAGATCTCTCCTTTGTCGATGAGGGCCTCTTTGACAACATCGAAATCACCAACGGAGACTCCGCCAGAGACAAGGAACAGATCAACATCCTGCGCTAGACCCTCCTCCATCTTCTTCGCTAAGACATGTTTGCAATCTTGGACAATACCCAATTGGATAGGAATCCCCCCGTAGCGAAGGACCTGAGCGGCATTTGAATAGCCGTTCGCATCGTAGATCCTCCCTGGTGTGAGGGAATGGCCCACGTCTACCAGTTCGTCCCCCGTAGCCAGGATTGCCACCCGTGGGCGACGGACGACCGCAACATCGACACGCCCTAGCGCAGCCAGCATACCCACTTCCTGCGGTCGAAGATGCATCCCTTTCCGCAACACCGGCTCGCCACGGCCCACGTCCTCCCCCGCAGAGCGAAGATCTTTTCCCACATGAACCTCAGAAAAGATGTGGACCGATTCGCCCTCACAACTCGCGTCCTCAAAACGGACGATCGCATCGGCTCCAGGAGGAATCGGCGCACCTGTCATGATCCGCACAGCGGTTCCAGATGTTATGCGCGTATCCAGCACATGACCCGCGGCCAGATTTCCGATAACATGCAGCGTGCAAGGCGTCTGCCGTCCGGCACCCTTTGTATCATCGGCGTGCACGGCATAGCCATCCATCGCGGAGTTAGCATGCGGCGGGATGTCGAACTCCGAGATGACATCTTCGGCCAGTACACGGTCGAGCGCCTTCAGGATCGGCACCCGTTCCGCATCCAAGGGATGAAAGTGGACCAATGCCTGTTGTAGGGCATCTTCGACACTGTGCATCGGATACACTTCGATCATGTCTCGCTGATCCATCTGCCTCCTTCCTTCCAGATCTCTTTCTTCCAGATTGGCACGATGTGTTTCAGGCGATCAATGGCGTAGCGAAGGGCGTCGAAGATCTCGTTTCGATGGGCAGCGGAAACAGCAATGACCACTGCAACCTCCCCAACAGCGAGCTCTCCCACGCGATGGATGATGACAACTTGACGTATCGCTCTCCACTGGGCACGGATCTCCTCACCGATTTGGCGCAACGTCTTCTCTGCCATCTCCGGATAGGC
>CAZBSW010000308.1:0-2432 GCA_964494835.1 uncultured Thermotogae bacterium | reverse complement strand
GCGTACAGTCCTGGGACAGTCGTCGCGTAGCTCTCGTCCACACAGATACCCCCCTCGAAGTATGCTGCGGCGCCGGCAACCTCCACCCCCTCTCCGTCGCGTAGCATCCGCCCCATCTCCGAGAAGGCAACCCCCTTGAATTGCCAGTTGGGATTGGACCGCATTGCCCTAGCCTCAAACACCTCCCAGGGTGTCTCTCCGACTGTGTAGTAGACTCCCCCATGTGGTGACCCCCTGCCAGCACGAATCTCGCGCGCCGAAACGTTGGAGAAGAAGCTCTTGTTCCATTCGGTGTGCGACGCAATCTCGACAATCTCAGGATCGTACTGATCGAGGAAGTGCTCTCCTGCTTCATTGACGAGCGTGCCGCCGCACATCATACTCATCATGTAAGTGATGATGCTGCCGCGCCAGATAGGTGGCCATACGGGGACGTTGCAGGCGAACGTCACGAACTCCATGTTCCCCACCTCAGCTCCCGCTCGGTAGGCCATCGCGACGCCGTCACCTGTAAGTTCCTTCGATCCGGTAACCGGTGTGTACGCCTTGTGCCAGCCGCCGGTTGCCAGAATCACCGCTTTGCATTCGAACGTAATCAGCTCGCCCGAGCGGATGTCCACGCCAAGAGCACCGTTGATCCGGCCGTCCGCTTGCGTCAGTTCGAGCACGGCAACGTCTTCGAGGAACTCGACGCCAACACGCTTCGCCTCGCGAAGATGCGCGTCCATGATGCCTGTTCCGGTGGTGAAGATCGCCCGCTCATCGCAGAAATATGGCTTGCATCCCCACGCAAGGGTCTCCAGCAGCCGGGCTGGGCCGTCATGAACGTAGATCTCGACAAGACGCTGGTCATTGAGGAAGCAGCCCTGATGAACGATGTCACTGAAGAACTTCTCTTTGCTGTCTCGCGGCTCACCGAAGAACCCGGCTCGTCGCATGCCAAGCCCGTGACAGGTCAGATCGGCTCCTGCCATCGGGCTGGCGCCAGATCGCGCTAACGGACCTTTGCTGACAAGCAACGTGGACGCCTCTTTCTCCCTCGCCCCTATCGCCGCGCGGAAACCAGCGCCACCCCCGCCCACGATCAGGACGTCTGTGTTAGCTGTGCGCATCTTCCCTCCCGCGGAGTGTTGCATCTCCAATCCTTTAGCGCCCCTCATTGCGAGGAGCCACTTACCCGGATGTTGTGGTGGGCGCCTCTTGGATCCATGAGACTCCCTAGGACCCTGTTCATGGAGTGAGCGACGTGCTGTAGCATCAGCTCTCGAGCCGTGGCTGAATCCTTTGACTCAATAGCATCAAGTATAGCGTTGGCTGTTCGCGTCTCTGATAGTAGGCCCTCTGCACTCTCATGAGGATCGGAGAATCGGACCCTCATCGCCTCACGTAGCACTCGCCGGATAGCAGCCGCAAGACGGCCGTTCTCAGCCAAGGTTGCTATGCCCACATGAAACGCATCGTCGACGCCCATCACTTCAAGGGCTGTGACCTTTCCTCCTTTCAAGCTGAGCTCAGCGCTCGTCCGCTCAATTTTCCCCCTTAGGGTTTGTACGTCTTCCACGCTGGCTCGATCAGCAGCAAGCGCCGCCGCCTCGGACTCAAGAACGGATCGAAGCTCGTAGATCTCGTGAATATCCTTGACGGTGATTGACGTTACCTGATACCCCTGACGCGGGATTACCTTGACATAGCCTTGTTGGCTCAGGCGTACGAGCGCTTCGCGAATCGGTGTCTTGCTGATGCCAAACAGCTTGGCGAGTTTTGATTCGACAAGCACTTCGCCCCCCTGGATGTCACCGAGGATGATCTGGTTGCGAAGCTCTTGATGAACCGTATCAACGAGGGACGGCTTGGTGTGAGAAGCAACGGTTCCAGCAGTACAGTCGTCTGTTGGCAACAACAAAAGCCTCCTTAGGCCGTGATATATTTTGCAACATACTTTATTATATATCGCCATCTTGCGCCTGTCAAGTCGCCGCATTGTCTCACCAGAAAACTACTCGAAACGGGATCGTTGCCTCAACTGAAGAAAGTACTCGAAATGGAAGGTGCAGCCGAGGACGCTCTTCGCTCACGCAAGAGTTGAGTGAGCAGACGCCGGTGGGACTAACGATCACGAAAAGACAAGCGGCAACCAAAGAGGTGGCATACAGATACAGGCGGGCAAAGAAGGCGGGGAAAGATCCTCGACACGGTGATCCAACTGACAGGATACGACCGCGCCTCCGCGCCGCGGGAGTTGCGCCTCCGTGCCGAGCCGGTAGTGCTAGGAACATATATGGAAAAGAGATGGAAGGTTGCGTTCCTGGCGGACGAACGTGGAACGGGGAAGAAGAGACGGCTCCGGACGCCCATCTACGGCAAGGAGGTCGTTGTCGCGTTGCGAAAGGGGTGGGTGATCTGTGATGGTATCTGCGGGAAGCGATTGGCAC
>CAZBSW010000307.1:0-2433 GCA_964494835.1 uncultured Thermotogae bacterium | reverse complement strand
CCGCGCGACATGTGCTCCATCGGTTGGCTGAACGTATCCTCCTTCAAGCCGAGGCGGAGCATGATCTGCCTCATCTTCGTACGCGCCTCCTTTGCTGGCATCCCGTACAGACGGGCAGCGTACGTCAGGTTCTCCAACGGCGAGAACTTCTTGAAGAACGCGGCATCGACAGACACGCGATTGATCAGGCGCTTTACCGCAAACTCCTCCTTCTCCACGTCGTGGCCGAACACGTGAATCGTCCCTTGATCGGGGAGGAGCAGAGTGGAGACGAGGCGAATAAGCGTTGACTTGCCGGATCCGTTTGGACCGAGAACCCCGAAGATCTCGCGCCGATGAACGGTGAGATTCACCCCCGCGAGTGCAACCGTCTCCTCACGCTTGGCACGCGCAAGTGGCGATTTCTGGTTTTTCTTGAAGAAGACCTTACGTACCTGCGTGAGTTCGAGGGCAGGGGTAGTCATGATAACTCCTTGATGATTGACGAGAAAAGAGAAACAACCGGCAACGGACCAGCCGACAAGACCGCGAGCAAACTCTTCTAGAGCGTTCTATTCCTCACGATTATCCTACCCCCAGAAAGCGTTGTAGGCCGGTTGTATAGAGTAATCATCGTCAGTATACGTGACGTCAACAGTACTGTCAAGCGTCTTTAACGAAGACCTTACTGAGTTGCGGCGCTAAGCATTTATCCGTAACGCAGGCGGGGAACTGAGTGATGCTGAGAGAATCATCCTAAGAAGGGAGCGGTGTCTCCATTACGGAGCCTCAAGGAGATCGACTAAGCTGCTGTGATGACGTGTTGATCTCGTCGCAGAACTGTGCGGGGAAGAAAGTCCCCATGTAAGCATGGCAAGATGCGGCAGCTGTGATTGCCGATGGTAACGAACATGCATAGGTACAAAAATCGTCTGGAAAACCGCGGGTAAGACAACAGCGGCTTTTGGTTTAGCCGTTGTGCCATTAACCGTAAAGCAACAATTGGATGTTGAAGGCACCAGTGGTACACGGTGCGACTTCAACATCCAATTCGTTAATTTGTCCGGGGTTTCCTCCTCTATTCGTACCGCAACGCCTCAACAGGGTCGAGGCGAGCGGCGCGCACCGCAGGATAGAGTCCAAAAGTCAATCCCATCAATAACGAGAATAAGAACGCAAGCACTGCAGGGATGACTGATATAATCACCGGCCAGCTACCGAACCACGAAACGATCCACGTGGCAAGCCAACCGAGGCCAAGCCCGATAAGTCCGCCGGCCACACAGATCACGACAGCTTCAACAAGGAATTGGCTGCGGATCTCGCTAGGGCGGGCACCGATTGCCATCCTGATTCCAATCTCGCGTGTTCGTTCGGTCACCGAAACGAGTAGGATATTCATGATCCCGATTCCGCCAACGAGGAGGGAGATCGTTGCCACCCCGGCCAGGATGAGCATCATCGTCTGTGTGCTCTCGTCGTAAGCCTGGATAGCCTCTTTCTGGACCGTTACCCGATACGGTGTCCGAAAGAATGCCGCAAATCCTCTCGTATTACGATTGGTCGATCCGTTGGTAACCGATGCAAACGTCTTATCAAGGATCTGCTCGAGCTGGCTGGCTGCCTGATCGACGGTGTCTGTGCTTGCCGCCTCGGCTATATACGAGCTGAAAGTACGTGAGCCGCTGTAGCGTTGCACGGTGGTCAGCGGCACGTACACCTGGTTATCCAGGTTCTGCATCCCTACCGTGCCACGTGAGGCCATCACCCCGATCACCGTGAACGCCACCTTATCTCCCCACGATTCGATCGTCAGGATCTTTCCGACTGGATCTTCATTGCCGTATAAGTCTTCGGCGACCTCCGATCCGAGCACAACCACGGTCTTATTATCGTCAAGCGCATGTATAAACCTCCCTTCCGATGGATAGAATTCACCGAACAACGAGGTGTACTCGGGAGTCACGCCGAGCATGCTCACATCCCATTCCTCCGTGCCGATATATGCCACTCCTCGAGCGGAGGCGGTCGGGACGACCTGCGATACATCCGGCGCGGCTGCGAACTTGCTCGACAGTTCCTCGGAAAGGATCTTCGTGGATACGGCCGAGTTTCTCATCGCCTGCGGAAAGATCGTGATCGTGATTGTGCGCATTCCCAGGCCGGCGATCTGTCCGCGCACAGCGTCAGTTGCCCCTTGTACAATGCCGATGATTGCTACTACCGCGGCTACGCCGATCACGATGCCGAGGACCGATAACCCAGCGCGTAGTCTGTACGCGGACAGGGCGTTGATTGCTGTTCGCATCATCTCAGAGAGTCGCATTTGTGTCCTCCTCGATCAGCCCGTCGCGTAGTGTGATCCGCCGTGCCGCGCGCGCGGCAACGTCGTGTTCATGCGTCACCATGGCGATCGTCCGTCCTTCTTCATGAAGCGATGAAACGATATCCATG
>CAZBSW010000306.1:0-2441 GCA_964494835.1 uncultured Thermotogae bacterium | reverse complement strand
TCACTTGACGGATCGTTGCCAGTGGGTTGTGCAGGAAGTGCTGCCGCAACCAGGAGAGGGGAAGGGCTGTCAGTTCCTTGTACTTGTCCTGCGTGAGCCAGGGCATCGCCTGCGTGAGATCTTCGAGCGTGTAGTCGGACCACTCGCCTGTGCTTCCACGCACGAAGGAGAGATACTGATCTTCCTGTTCGAGCACGGTTTTTATCTCAGCGTCGCTCTTCCCTGCCGCTTGTGCCGCACGCTCGGCCTGTCCTCGGATTATCCAATCGAGCGAGTGTGCCGGACCGGCGAGGAGCACAAGCCCTGCGAGACCCTGGTCCTCGGCGGCAAGTATGGGCGCGATGATTGCGCCCTCAGAGTGGCCGAGGATGCAGATTCGGGTCGGGTCGATTCCGTTTGTGCTCTTCAATGCGTCGAGGGCATTGCGTGCGTCGGCAACGAAATCGTCCATCGATGCAGCAGAGAACGTACCTCCACTCTGTCCGACGCCGCGCTTGTCGTAGCGGAGTGAGCCGATGCCCATCTTGGCCAGAGCGTCGGCGATCGTACTCAGAATATCGGTCTGCATCCCGGGCGCGTTCTCATTACGATCGACCGGTCCTGACCCCCCCAGGAGTAAAACGCCGGGGACCGGCCCGACGGCGTCAGCAGGCAGCGTCAGCGTTCCAGCAAGGGTAATGTCACCGCTTGTGATCGATACATCCTTATTCACCGTTCCCTCGGTGGCGGGTGCCGACGTTTCAGTGATGCCTATCCCATCGGGGAAGGTCTGCGCATTGTACGCGGTGACGGCCTGTGCGGGGTTGATCACAGCAGCCACCTTATCTTTGTAGGCGATCAGGATGATGCCGAGGTCGGCCAAATGTACATCATAACGCTCTCCGGAATAGGTCTCTCCGCCGGAAGTGAACGTAACATCCTGTGGTCCGATGATGGTCCCTGGGAGTGACAGGAGCACCTGCGGAATTGCCGCGGTGAACTTCGATTGTATTACCCCCGCCTGTACCGCGAGGAGAAGCGGCACGTAGTGACTGGTAAGATTGTTATCCAGTATCACAATGTTCGTGCCTGCCACATCGTTCTCCTGTTGCGCCGTACCGACGCGGGTTTCCATATGCAGGCCCTTGATCCCCATCTGCGCGGAGATGATCTGAGAACCAGACGGTGTGTCCGCTGCCAGATGATAGATTATCGGTACGAAGTTGCGGTCGAACTCGTACTGCTGTGCCATTGTTATCTTCTGCCCAGAAACGTTGAGCGTTGTCTGCGAGAGGAGCATGTACCCATTTTGGGCCGAGAAGAACAGAGTGTATTGCTCGTCGGCCGCTTGCGCCTCTCCCTGCATTACGATGAAGTGCCCGCTGTCGATCATTTGACCCTG
The DNA here is from genome assembly GCA_964494835.1 of uncultured Thermotogae bacterium. Lineage (GTDB taxonomy): Bacteria > Bipolaricaulota > Bipolaricaulia > UBA7950 > UBA9294 > M55B144. Next base: position 1,060 of record CAZBSW010000306.1, on the reverse strand, counting down.
CTCCGTCGGCGGTGAAACCGACGGCGTGAAAAGGCCAAAGAAGAGGATCGCGCCAATGACTGCAAGAGCTATCAAGATGGTCTTTTCCATTGCTACCCCCTCACACCTATCGCATTACTTCCAGCGTGTCAGTATCTGTTCACGCCGGAAGACCTTGATAGCAAAGTATAGCACGATAATGCTTGCGGCGATCAACACGAGACCCTCGAGTGCAACAAGGCTGAGGCTGACCAGCGTCTTTTGGCTGGAGTAGATGATTAACGGGATGATCGCTGGCAGGATGCCGAAGCTCGATACCTGGTAGGCAGCACGGGCATCGGTGGCACGCGACGAGACGAGGAGGGTAACGCCGACGGAGAAAAGCGACAAGAGCGGCGACAGGCCGAAGATGGCGGCAATCCACGGTGCGGTGAGGACGTGCGGGGGCACCCCACCAACAAGCGGGATGGAGATGCCGAGGAAGAGGCCAAAGCTCAGCCATGTGAGCGCGAGCGCCGGGAGCACGCTTGCCAGTGCCTTTGCCAAGAATAGTTCAAGGTCGGATATCGGGGTCGCGAGCAACGGCTCCAGGCTCCCTTGCTCTTTCTCGCCGATGATCGAATAGGCAGCGATTGCCAGGGGGATGATCGCCGGAAGGATGAGGAAGTACATGAGCGCCGTATTGAATAGAGCGATCTGTGCGCCAGGGGCATCAATCCCTCGTCCCTGATAGACCATTACTGCAGCGGCGCCAACCATGAACAGCGGCAGGAAGATCGCGCCGAACAAGATCATCTTGTTCCTCAACGATTCACGCCATTCCTTCAGCAATATAACACTAATTCGCGGCATGATTCCCCTCCATCATGTCGAGGTACAGGCCCTCGAGAGACACCCGCAACTCGTTTACAAACTGGACCTTCGCCCCCAACTCGACGAGCCGCTTGACGAGGGTCGGATTCTCCTTCTCCGGATCGGTGAGCGAGATCACAAGGGCGTCGTCCATCCGCTCAACCCGCTTGATGAACGGCAGGTCGAGTGCTTGCTCTATTCCCGGCGCCGGATCGACAAGGTGGACCAC
>CAZBSW010000305.1:0-2445 GCA_964494835.1 uncultured Thermotogae bacterium | reverse complement strand
TCTCCCTTGCGTGGATGACGCAGCTCCATGCGTTGAGATTTCTTGTACGTCTTGACAAATAGAGAGATCTTCCTTTGCCGCTTGTACACAATCGCTAAGTTGTGCATTGCGTTCACGTGATGCGGATCGGTTTCTAGCGCACGGTTGTAGGCATACTCAGCTCGAGCGAGATCGCCCCCGTCGATGTAGATGTTGCCCAGCCGATAGTAGATCATCTCCTTCTTGATCCCATATTGCAATGCCTCAACAAGGAGGGAAATCCCCTCCTTATATTCCTTCCTCTTGCGTAGGGCTTCCGATTGACTAAGCGCTTGTTCTACAAACGCCTGCTGTTCTTCAAACGTCTCCAATATTCTCGTCTTCTCTGTGCTCATCAAGCCACTTCCTGACTTTCTTAATATCCGTCCATGCGAGATACTTCGGGCTTCCTTTGCTTCGTGAAGGATTGCGCAGCAGGTAACTGGGATGGAACATGGGGAAGATTTCGATCTCGCCCCGCCACGGTATGAAGCTTCCATGGATACGTGTAATCCCGCCCGCGTCGGTGAGGAGCCATTGGGTAGGCGTGTTTCCCAGGGTGATGATCAATCCGGGGTTGGTCAGCGCAATTTGCGCTTCCAAATAAGGAGAACAAGCCTCCATCTCTCTCTTCGCCGGGACGCGATTCCCGGGCGGCCTGCACTTCACTACGTTTGTTATATAGACTTCCTCACGCGTGATACCCACTGACAGGAGGACTTCATCAAGCAGCTGTCCGGCCGGCCCGACAAACGGGCGCCCCTTGTTGTCTTCCATTTCGCCTGGACCTTCTCCCACCAGCATCACACGGGCGTGTGGGTTCCCTTCGCCGAACACTACATTGGTGCGCGTCTCGCTAAGTGGACACTGAACACAGCGCTTCACCCGCTCCTCCAACACGTTCAATGTCAGAGTATAGGAAGCCTTGGTGTGATTCATTACCCTCCTCGATCGGTCTCTTCGCAGAGAAGGAATAAGGACGGGTCCAGCAACATCCAGAAGCGGGCAACGGGACTCGAACCCGCGACCCTCAGCTTGGGAAGCTGATGCTCTACCACTGAGCTATGCCCGCGCTTCCCATATTCTAGCACGGATTAATGATCGCGACAACCTAGTCCCGCAGGGCTTCTAGGGCCGGAAGGCCCTTCCCGCGAAGCAGTGCGAGGCATGCCCCGCCACCGGTGGAAATCCACGAGATCCCGTCCGAGACTCCCAACTGGGCTACTGCCTCTCCCGTTTCTCCGCCACCGACAACCGTGAACGCATTGCTCTCTGACAATGCTTTTCCGATCTCACGTGTCCCTGTTGAGAACGGCTCGAACTCAAACGCCCCCAACGGCCCTGCCCATACGATTGTCTTTGCCATCGAGATCTGCTCGCGGAACAGCCGCACTGTCTCGGGGCCGATGTCGAGGCCCATCGAATCTTCAGGGATTGCATCTATTGCAGACACCGAGGTGTCCGCGCAATTAGCTATTTCGCGTGCAACAACCGCATCTTGCGGCAGTATGATGGGAACGTCATGTTCCTGTGCATTGTTGATCACAAGACCGATCTCATCGAGAAGGGACTCATCTACAACGGATCCGCCAACACTGATTCCCTTGGCGCGAAGGAAGGTAAATGCCACCCCGCCGCCAATCAACACAGCGTCGACACGGTTTACCAAGTCGCGCAATGCCCCCAGCTTGCTCCGTGCCTTCTTTCCGCCGACGATCGCTATGTATGGGCGCTCTGGGCTGTCGGTGAGGCGGGCGAGCGCCTCAATCTCTTGCTGCACGAGGATTCCTGCATAAGACGGAAGATAATCTGCTATTCCCAGCGTTGAGGCATGGGCGCGGTGTAAGGTAGCGAACGCATCGTTTACATAGATGTCCCCTAGACTCGCCAACTTACGAGCAAAGGCTGCGTCATCCGCAACCTCCTCCGGGAAGAAACGAACATTCTCCAACAGTAAAACAGATCCTGGTTCCCATTGAGCGATCGCCTGATTGACGTCGTCACCGATGCAGGTATCGAGCTTACGCACTGGTTGTCCAAGAAGCTCCTGGAGGCGCTCGGCAACTGGATCGAGGCGCAACTCAGGGACTACCTTCCCCTCCGGTCGTCCGAGATGACTGATGATGATCGGCATCCCGCCGCGGTCGAGGATGTTCTTCAACGTAGGGAGCGATGCGCGTATGCGTGCGTCATCGGCCACCTTTCCCTCGGCAAACGGGACGTTGTAGTCTACGCGTACAACCACCCTTTTACCTTCCACCGCTGCGTCTTGCACACGTCGCAACCGGTCGAGCAGACTACCCATCGGCTCCCTCCTTCTCTCTTGTAACCGATTGAACCCTATTACCAACGCGATTATAATCGTCTGCGATGAACAGTCAAAACCTGATTCTCCTTGGGATCGGCCTTTTTGTCGCCCTGATCGTT
>CAZBSW010000304.1:0-2474 GCA_964494835.1 uncultured Thermotogae bacterium | reverse complement strand
GGACGGCGCTGTCAGCCTCTATGAAAATGGATACATCATCACCGCCGAGCGTCTGCGTACCAATCTTCCTGGTGTGTTCGCCGCCTGCGATGTGCTCTTGGGGTGCAGTCGTTATGCACAGGCGGTGATCGCCGCTGCAGATGGAGCCATTGCCGCAATCGAGGCAGAAAAGTACCTTTCCTAGCGGAGGTAATCTCATTTGCTTCTGACCATCCCGCAGTTTCTTGCGCGTACTTTAGCACAGTTTCCCGACCGCCAGATCATCCGCAATACACGTACGAAACCACAGGAACCGGATGAGATTACATTGCGTGAACTTGATCATCTGTCCACCCGCCTCGCCGTCGGCCTTGCTCACATGGGGATCGGCAAAGGAGACCGGGTGGCGATCATGGCGCGCCCCCGCATCCGTTTTGCTGCTGCTCTGTTGGCGATCGTCCGTCTCGGTGCATGGGTGGTACCGATCGACCCCACACTGACCGTTACTGAAACGACTGACATCCTGACACGATCCGGGGCACGCGCGGTCTTTGCCCCTGCACAACTGTTCAGCCAATTGCCAGCAGATGGTGTGACGCACATCGACTTCGACGATGGCCCGAGTGCGACACCGTTCTCCTCTCTGCTCGTCGAGGGATCGGCGCCCAGCGTGGATATCGCCTCCGACGACATTGCTATTCTTGCCTACACTTCAGGGACAACAGGTGGAGCAAAGGGCGTCCTCTTGAGTCACGGGAATATCACCGCCGATATCGAGGGTTGCATCAACGTAATGCCGATTACAGAACGGGATAGATTCCTTACGATCGCCCCCTGGCATCATATCCTCGGACTGACTACAGCACTTCTCCTCCCTCTCTACACCGGCGCCCTCACAATGTATACAGACGATTATCGCTCGATCGCTCAGTTGATGAAGAAGTATCGCGTCACCATCTTCACCGGCGTGCCCAAGCTCTACCACGCAATGTACGAAAAACTGATGACGCAGGTGAACGCAACGTTCCTCGGGCGGATCATGCTGGCTGTTGCTCCACGCGTCGTGGGGAAGAAGACCAAACAATCGCTCACCGATGGCTGTCTGCGGTTCTTGGTTTCCGGATCAGCCCCGCTCGATCCCAGGGTGGCACTCGGTTTCCGCAGATTGGGAATCGGTCTTCTTGAAGGGTATGGCCTCACTGAAACTTCCCCCGTGGTCTGCTTTTGCGATCCGTTCTCTCACAAAGGTGGTTCGGTCGGATCGCCAATTACGGGAGCGGCGGTGAAGTTGATCGATATACGTCCAGACGGAGTCGGCGAACTCCTTGTACACGGACCGATCGTAATGCAGGGCTACTACGCAAACGGAGGTGCCACCAACGAGGTGATCGATGATGACGGCTGGTTCCATACCGGTGATCTGGCGATGATCGATAAGGACGGGGATATATATCTAAAGGGGCGCGCCAAACACGTGATCGTCCTGGAAAGCGGGAAGAACGTATACCCAGAAGAGGTGGAGTGGGAACTTTCGCGTATCCCCTACGTTGAGGAAGTTCTCGTTCGCGGTGGAAGACTGAACGGACAAGAGGTGGTACAAGCGGTGATCTATCCCAATGCAGCGGCGTTGGAAGAGATTGGGCACTCCGGCGACCCCGCACGTGTGATTTGGGAAGCAATCAAGGTTCGCCAGGGGCGACTCGCCCCCCACAAGCGCATCCGGCGCAAAGATGATGTTATCCTCGTCGATCGACCGTTTCCAAAGACGAGCACGATGGACGTCAAGCGACATCTCTACAAGGGAGGAGACAATGTATCCGACGATCAATGAGCTGTTTAACAAGGCCGTCGTGGCACATGCTGAGAACATCGCGCTGCGCATGTTGATTCCGACGGAGAGAAAGAAGGGTCGTGGAATCCGCCTCGTTCTAAACGAGATATCATATGCCCGCCTGGGAGAGATGGCAGGTCGCTTTGCCCATGCCTTAGATGAATTGGGAATCAAGAAAGGCGATCGCGTTGCCCTCATATCCAAGCCTCGTGCCGCATGGGCGACCGCCATGTTCGCCATCCTGCGCTGCGGAGCAGCGGTCATTCCCCTCGATCCTGACCTGCAAGTAGCGGAGATTGAACGCATTCTCGTTGAGGCCGAAGTAAAGGCGGTGGTGGTCTCCGGAACGAAGGCCCCTGACCTTCGGAAGATCAAAGGTGGGCGGATGTCCGATCTTATCCTCATTTGCATGGATCGCGCTGAGGACGAGACGGTCTATTTCCTCGATGCCCTCCTGGTAGGGAGAAAGGTATTACCCGAGGTCGATGTCAGCCCGGATGATATGGCAATTCTAATGTATACGTCAGGGACGACGGGAAACGCCAAAGGTGCGATGCTCCTCCACCGCAATATCACATCCAACGCGCTGACCGCGCTCAAGATCGTCGATCTTTCAGAACGAGACAACTTCCTGACGATTGTGCCGTGGTACCACATCTACGGC
>CAZBSW010000303.1:0-2475 GCA_964494835.1 uncultured Thermotogae bacterium | reverse complement strand
CATCAGTCCTGCACAGAAGACGATCAGGATCACGCCGACGATGTTCACAGGCAGCACTTGGAGACCGAGGAAGGCAAGTACGAGGCAGATTCCGCCCGCGGCCAGCCCGAATCCGATGCCGGGATGGAAGAACTCATAGATCAGTCCATACAGGCCGAGTATGAACAGGATGTAAACGATGTTCGGATCAACCAGATAACCGAGGATCTTCTCGCGGAGTGTCGGACGCACTTCGTCGAGAGGAGCGTTGGCGGTGTGGAGGATCCGGCCGTCGGCGAGGGTATAACCGTCGAGACGGTGCAACAGGTCTGCCAGGTCATCGGCGATGAGGTCGATCACCCCCTGATCCAGTGCCTCGGTGGCGGTAAGAGAGCTTGACTCCCGTACCGCTTGTTCCGCCCAGTCTACATTTCTCCCTCTCTCTTCCGCAATTGACTTAGCAAAGGCGACGGCGTCGTTTGTGGCCTTTTCTGTCATTGTCTCATCCTGGGACTCGCCCCCCGAGAGCAGATTGACCGGATGTGCTGCACCTATGTTAGTGCCAGGAGCCATCGCAGCGACGTCCGCGGCGAGTGTGATGATAGCACCCGCTGAAGCGGCACGTGCACCGGCCGGGCCGACGAAGACAACAATCGGAACCGTCGAGGAGAGCTCGGCCATCACGATGTCGCGCATCGAATCCCCTAACCCGCCCGGTGTGTTAAGCTCGATCACGACGAGGGCCGCTGCCTCCGCCTCGGCATAGGAGAAGGCCCGGCTGACGATGTCTCTTGTCACAGGGTTGATCGATCCCGCAAGCCGGAGGTAGACAATCTGCCCCCGTGCCCACGCTGCAAGCGGGAATGCGAATACGATGATGATCGCAGCGAACACCACCCATCGTTTCATGACGGAATGACATTACCTTATCCGAAGCTATGGATGCAACATCGTGTAGAGCTAGTGGGACGGTTTTGTTATCATCAACGGACTACCAGGTGTTGCTCAGATAGGGGGACTGAATGATCAAAGGCGTTGTGTTCGATTTCGATGGACTGATACTGGATACGGAGATCCCGGCCTTTCAATCCTGGCAGTTGATCTTTGCGCGACACGGATGCGAGCTTACTCTCACAAGCTGGGCCGATTATATCGGTAGATCGCCTGATAGCTTCGACCCGTGCGATATGCTGGAGACATGTCTGGGACGTCCCGTCGACCACGATCGGCTCCATCAAGAGGAGATGGAGCATGAGACACGGTTGATCGCGATGGAATCGGCGCTTCCGGGTGTGGATGCGTTGATCGATGAGGTACGGGTGCTCGGATTGCGGTTGGGGATTGCGTCCAGTTCATCACGTGATTGGGTCATCGGACACCTGCAACGACTCGGGTTGGTCGACCGATTCGATTGTATCGTCTGCGCTGACGATGTACTTCACACTAAACCCGCGCCTGATCTCTACGTCGCTGCTGTCAACGCGTTGGGTATCACATCGGCCGCGGCCGTTGCGCTCGAAGACTCACCGCACGGTGTAACTGCGGCCAAGGCGGCGGGCCTGTTCTGTATCGCGGTTCCGAACGCGTTGACGCGGCATCTTTCATTCGATCGTGCCGATCTCACGCTCAAGTCGTTGCATGGCGTAGCATTTCAAGAACTGCTTTCAAGGCTCGAGCGCAGACAGACAATGCCCCAGCTGCGTGGCCGGGGCATCACATCATACGATCAGAGCGATAAGCTTGCCTGATATGGTCCGTCAGAAGTGATAGGCGAGGGTAAGGCCGTCTGAGGTCATTCCGAAAGTGAATCCGCTCTCTTTGGCGACATTGTACGCATCGAGTGCGCTATAGAGAGACCAGGCCAAGTGCGCTAGGCCGACGGCGGAATATCCCCAGTAGCCGTAGGGGAGGAGGGTGGTTACGTAACCTCCGCCGACTATGATGGCGATATCGACCCCGAAGAATAAGATTGCCCTGTCCATCTGGTCGTTCAGCAGTTGGCCGAGACCCGGGATGAGGAACGAGGCGAGTCCAGGGATCCAGGCGTCCGAGTTTGTACTCTGAGCAAAGCCTGTTACGGTCATTACGGAAAGCATGGCGACGATCATCGCAAGAACGATCAGTCCACGATTCATCTGTTTCCTCCTTTTCTGCGCTTGTTCTCTTTGACGAACTACTCCAGCAGTTCATCGGGGATGTCGAAATTGGCGAACACTTCCTGCACGTCTTCGTTCTCGTCAAGATCGTTGACGAGTTTTAAGACCTTCTCCGCTGCGTGCCCCTCCACCCTCACCGTGTTCTTGGGAAGCATTGTCACTTCTGCCCTGGTGGGAGTGATTCCGAGCCTTCGTATCCCATCGTTCAGTTCAAGCAGGCTGGCCGGATCGCAATAAGCCTCGATTGTATCTTCTTGTTCGTCGAACTCCTGTGCTCCCAGTTCGATCAAGGACATCAGAACCTCGTCGTGGTCCATTCCTTCCGGGATCTGTTCGATGC
>CAZBSW010000302.1:0-2514 GCA_964494835.1 uncultured Thermotogae bacterium | reverse complement strand
CATCCTATCCATCATGGAAGAGTACTTCGAACGCCAGAAGCGGATCGGCGAGATCTTGGTCGATCTCGGTGTGCTGTCGCACTCTGATTTGGCAAAGGTTCTGAATCTGCAGAAGGACAAATTCACCGATAAGCTGATCGGCGACATATTGCTCGAGGAAGAAATGGTCGACAAGGAATCGGTCGATCGGGCACTGATCATTCAGGGGAGACATAAGGGGATATAGAAGATTCCATATCACGTTTCCCTCTGATGTGTATGGAGCGAGTTGAGAAGGCAACCCGTATGCGAGGACAGAGCGCGAAGCCACGGGCACCAGAAGGTAGGTGGGTTGCGTGAGAGTAGGGCGATATGCGGAAAAAACGCATGCTATAATAGATCGCATGTCATAATGAGAGCCACATGGAGAGAAGGTTAGAAATGGAGTCAAAGATGGTGATTTTGGCGAGGGCATCGAAACTTTGGACAAGGAGGTGAAGCTCTGGGCAAGTACTGAAGTCTGAAGTTTGGGGTGAACGAAAGGGCAACTCTGGGGTGACCCAGACACGCAAAGCTTCGGGCCTCTCTCAAGGAGGCGGCCGAGTTACCGAAATACCTTTCTAGAAGAATACCTACCACTCTAGGAGGTGTTTCTAAATGAAGAAGTACATAGTGATAAGCATAATTGCAGTAGTGGCTGCCCTGCCGTTCGCGGCATGGGCGGATACCGGAGGAACCGCAGAGGCTACACTGACCTTTGATAGTGTGATCAACACAATCGTTACCGACAACTGGGGCAATCTCACCATCGACCAGAATACAACGGACTACTCCAGTATCGAATGGCTGGCAGAGCACTACACAAGTGGGCCGATCGACTGGGGTGACCCGGCTAACACAAATGACGTCACGGTGAAGGTTCAATCCATGACCGATTTCAATGTCTACAGTTCGTATTCAGGATCGGCGACAGGGTTCACCGTGCCGACCGACCTTTCTGACCCGAACGCGTTCCTCTACCTATCCGCCGGCAGTGACTACGCGCTGAAGTACTATCTGGTCGGCACACCTACCAACCACGGTATGTCGGATCTAACGGCAAGCACGAACCTCACCGCATTGACCGATTGGACCGGGACCAGCACTATCGGCACGACCGGCGAAGAACACAACTACGAGGTCAAGTGGGATCCTAGTCAATTACCGACATTGACGGCGGGAGACACGGTCGATCTCACGATCTACTTCGTCGTCACCGATCCGAGCACGTAGGCCGGGAGGGCAATCATCGCTTCTCTGTGTAGGATTCTGTCGGTTTTCCTGATCGGGACGGCGCTGATCGCAGTAGCTGTGCTTGCCGACACCGGAGGTTCGGTTTCGGCGAGTATCGTGGTCATCGGAGTACCGCAGACACAGACAGAGAGTGAAGTCGCTGGAGGTGGTGGTGGGGCGGCTGAGTGTGAGCCGCTCTGCCCCCCTCCGATTCCTGCTCTCTACGCCACGAAACGCGCCGATCTCGCGGAGGACCTTAACGGTGATGGAGTGATCGATCCAGGCGATAGCCTTCGCTACACCATGCTCATCACCAACTTCGCACCGGTCCCAATGTCCGGGGTCGACTACGTGGAGATCATCGATCCGCATGTGCGCCTCATCCCAGGTTCGTGGAGAGTGACCAAAGGAAACGTGACGACTCGCGATTTTGATGGGACAGAAGTGCTCGGCTATCTCTTAGGGTCGCTTGACGCGAATGAGTCAGTGATTTTCTCGTTTGAGGTCCGTATACCGGATGACCTGGATCCCGGTGTAGGCGAGCTTGTAGGACAGGGTGTGGTATACGCTGACACGACCTCACCAATCGTTACTGACAACCCTGACACGGTCTTCCTCCAGGACGCGACGCGGACACCTGTCGGTGGTACCGCGCCAGTTATCCTCGCGACGGCAGGTGGGGGTGGGGGAGGTTCCGTAGAGGAGCTAGCCGCACAGGAGCCAGCCTCTGACGCAGTCAAGGGGGCTGAAGTGGTTCCAGACCCGGACATCATGCGTGTTGTCGCTCGCCCCGATGAAGTCGTCGAGTACGGGGTGGGTTTCGTGAACACCACCACACAACCGCTGACGGGCGTACGTCTGGTGGATCTTGTGGGGCCGCATATGAGCGTGCAGACAGCGTCGCTCAATCCCGCATCGGCCCATGTCTGGTCGTTTGGCCCGCTCGAGGTTGTGATCGCTGACATGGACCAGCTCGAACCGGGCGAGACGGCCGTCCTCGATTATCATACGGTGGTGCACAGTTACGTTCCCCCGGAGATAGCATACACCGCCACGCGAGCCGTAGTATCAAGCCGTAACGGAGCAACTCAACTGTCGGACGACCCGCTGACCCAGCTGCGAAACGATCCCACAGCGGTACTGTTTCCCTACCAGTGTGTGGGGGATGATGCCTGGACATGGGATGCCTGGCTAGAAGTCGTCTCTCAAGCTACGACGGGGCTGTTTACCCTCGTGATGCAAGAGAAGGACGAATCGCAGCAC
>CAZBSW010000301.1:0-2569 GCA_964494835.1 uncultured Thermotogae bacterium | reverse complement strand
CGTGGATCGGAGAGGCCAGCACGCGAATGCCGTACTGCCTCGGCAACAGCGTGCACTCCCTCTTCTTGATCGATGACGCGCCCGTGCAACAGGTCCTCCATCTGTGCGAGGCGCGACCTCTCCTCTTCCAGCATCCGCTCCGCCGGGATCCCCGTCCATTGGGAGACGATCGCCGCGATCTGTGGGGCACCTACTTCCCGATCACCGCCCTCCACCTGAATCCGGCTTGCAGCCTCGTCGAGGAGGTCGATTGCCTTGTCCGGGAGGAAACGGTCGGTGATATATCGCTCCGACAGCCGCGCCGCCGCCTGGATTGCCTCGTCGGTGATCTTGACGTCGTGGTGTTCCTCAAGCTTCTCACGCAATCCCGTGAGGATCGCCACCGTATCCTCGATCGTCGGTTCGCTCACGTAGACTCGCTGCAACCTTCTCTCCAGGGCAGAATCCTTTTCGATGTGTTCGCGGTATTCGTTCAGGGTCGTCGCCCCGATCAGCTGGAACTTCCCGCGTGACAGCGGCTCTTTAAGCATGTTGGAGGCGTCGATCGCTCCCTCAGCGGCACCGGCACCGACAATTACGTGGAGTTCATCGATGAAGACCAGCGTCTTGCCGGCCGTTGCTTCGATCTCCTTAACGACCGCCTTTAGGCGATCCTCAAACTCGCCGCGAAACTTCGATCCGGCGACCATCGCCGCGATATCGAGGGCAATGATCTCCTTCTTCTTCAGACAATCCGGCACGTCATCAGCGGCGATCCGCTGTGCCAATCCCTCGACAACGGCCGTCTTCCCCACACCCGGCTCTCCGATCAGTACCGGGTTGTTCTTCCGCCTGCGGGAGAGGATCTGTTCCATACGCAAGATCTCCTGCTCGCGTCCGATGACCGGGTCGAGCTCCCCGCGTGCGGCCATTTCAGTGAGGTTGGTTGAGTACTTTTTCAGGATCTGATACTGGTCCTCCGAATCACGCGTTGTCACCCGCTGCTCGCCGCGCACACCGCGAAGCGCGGTATAGATCGCCTCCGGCGTGATCTGATGCCGGTCGAGCACCCGCTTCAGAGCCGGGTCGGTCGTCCGACTGATCGACAAAAGCAGATGGTCGACACCCACATAATCATCGTGTAGTCGTTCCGCCTCCATCTGTGCACCGGCAACGACGGAATCCAGGCGCGGCGTGATATATACCTGTGTGCCAAGCGAACCGGCGATCGACGGCTTCCCTTTGAGCAGCACATCGAGGTCCTTGCTCAGGCCTGTCAGGTTCACGCCCATCTCCTGCAGTATGTCGCGCCCGACCCCTTCTTTAGAGACGAGCACGGTGAAGATGTGTTCCACATCGAGTTGGTTATGCTTGTAGCGCGTCAGGACATCCTGCGCTTCGTGGAACAGTTCTTGTGCGCCTTCTGTCATTCTATCGAAACGGATCATGATGATCACCTATTATTAGCAGTCACTTACCTTAATTGCTAATCATAGATCGCGCCGGTTATTTTGTCAAGCAGGGAGATCAATTGGGAGAAGGTCGTGCATTCTGCCCTGATGCAACTATAAAGAATAAGGATACGAACGCCTTTCCGCGAATCCATAGCTCATTGCGATTGGCGCCCGCCACGGCGGACGCCAATAAGGCGTTTGCATCATATCACCGGCTGATGCAAGACTGCGAAACGAGCACAAGACAGGAAAACGGGGAGCAATGTTCAACGACATACCGCGACCGATCCTCGATCGGATGGAGTACCTGGAGGAGATCGATCGGCGTGACCGATCGGACGGGACAGAACGCATGGCACGTCTGCGTCAGATTCCGCCGCTAACGGGCCGATTCATTGCCCTATTGGCGGCTGCCGCACCGGACGGAGCGTACGTCGAGATCGGAACGAGCGCCGGCTACTCCACCCTCTGGCTTGCCCTCGCCTGTCGCCTTGCCGGACGTCGGATCACGACATTCGAGATTCTTCCCTCCAAAGCGAGACTGGCGAGAGAAACGTTCGACTTAGCGGAAGTGAACGACGTGGTGAATCTTGTCCACGGCGATGCGCTCGCACATCTTGTGCGTTTCACCGCTATCGGTTTCTGCTTCCTCGATGCAGAAAAGGAGATATATGCCGATTGCTACGACGCTGTCGTCCCGAAATTGATCCCCGGTGGCATCCTTGTAGCGGACAACGCTATCAACCACGCCGTCACCCTGCAGCCGATGCTCGATCGCGCACTGAACGATGATCGAGTGGATGCACTTATCGTGCCTATCGGTAAGGGCGAACTCGTGTGCAGGCGAAAGTAAAGAAGTTCGATCGATTCGATCAGTCGATCAGCCAGTGTTTCTATCCAGCAATCGGGCGATGATTGCTGCTGCCTCGATCAGATCGGCGGCCTTGTGATAAGGAACGCCCTGCGGCAGCAGGTCTCGCACGTACGGCCGGTCGGCCACAAGGATGAAATCACCGATCCCGGCTCGGTCGGCCGCCATGAGATCGAGATGGGCATCGCCGATCGCAATCGCCTCGTCCGGGCGCGCACCCAACTTCTCCAATGCATGAAGAAACGCACGCGGGTCGGGCTTGAGT
>CAZBSW010000300.1:0-2579 GCA_964494835.1 uncultured Thermotogae bacterium | reverse complement strand
GCCCGACTTTGCTGCATCGGGGAAGGAGCGCGCGGGGCGCCGCGACGACGACTTCGAGGAGGGCTGCCCCACCAAACGGGGCGGGTGGGCGGGGGGCGGCGGCGGGATTCGCCTCTTGATTCAGGGCTTCGACCTCATCGGCGGCGCAGCCGCCGTTTTCCCGATTGAGCGTGGCAGCCCGACGAGAGGTGAGAGTCTTGGCGGGCAGATAAGAACCGACACCAGTGAGACGGAGTCGACACACAGACAGATCAGATATTGCGCACCGTCGAGTGGCGCATTACGGGGGGGGGGAATAAACGCAGCCGTCTTCGGCTGCCACCTTGCGGCCGCCAAGCGCCACGAGGACGGTGCGCCTCCTTGATGCCGCCTCCTGGCGGCATGAAATGATCTGTCTGTGTGTGTGTGTTCACACACCTGGTGTCGGTTCTTTATCGACCGCGAGACATTTGTCTGCGCGTAGCAGCTCCTAATCGGCATCACACGCTGGCTCGGATTCGATCAGGATCTGTCGATGTACGTCTTCGCAGTTGCGTGAGCAGTGTCTTGGTGGCTTCATGCGATCAGCAGCGGCCGTTTGATCGATCATCGGGTGATCGATCTATCACCGACTAGTGATCGCTCAAGCGGTCTTCATTGGAGGTCTCGACATGAGATCTAACTCTGAGCGATCAATCGAGGCGTTGTGCATTAGATCGAAATGGCTTGATCGTGATGATAGTTGGCAGTATATTCGATGTACGCAAGGGTTGCTAGAAGCCATCGCACGGATCGACCTCGAACTGATACAGTGTTCCGCTGATTATCATGCCGTGGTGTCACAGATCTTCTTCACGTGCGGTGGCTTCATCTTTGAGGCGTGTAGTGCACATCTGTTCAGTATGTCGATGTGATCAATGTAAGCTCTGGTGTGTGATGTGATGACAAGTGAGGTTCAGTTTTCAGTCGATACTTTAGGCCGGGTGGAGGGGTTCCACCCGGCCTTGCGCCTGCGTCAGTTGCCGCGATCGCCGAAGGGCTTTCCCTTGGCGTTGACGCGGTGTTGCACGGTTTCTTTCTTCTTTGCGACCAGCATGATGGCGTCGTCGCTGATGACCGAGATCTCGAAGTAGTCGCCTGTTCTGACGTGTACCTGTTCTAGCATGTAGTAGGGGATCGAGATCACGTCTGAGTGGCCTTGTTTCCAGATGCGTCTAAGCTGTGGCATCGGATTCTCCTTTGAAGAGGTTAAGCTGCAGGACCTGGGCTAGACGGCCTAGCTCTGTGGCCTGTAGGTGTACGGCCGGCTCCCAGTCTTTGTAGTCCTTTGAGTGTGGTCCTACCTGGTAGGATTCCCACTGGACTAGTTTGTAGATCATGTGGTTTCGTCTGCGTCTGAGCAGGGCGAAGTCGACGCCCGGGTGGCTGTGGTGGTGGTGGATTATGCCGCGGAGTGCGTTGATGATGGTGGTGTATTCTTTGTCGTAGCTCATGATCGCAACTCTGTGTTTAGGGCGTCGATCTCGGTTGCTGTGAGCCGGATGATTAGTTCCCAGCTGCCTGAGTCTGGTGACCGTAGGGCGATGCCTAGGTCGGGTTGGGAGAGAGCCACGTAGCGGACTGGCAGGGATCTCGAGCGGAGGATGCCGCCGGGACTGCGCGTCTCAGCCAGGCACTGATCAATGAGATCTTGCCATGCCGTGGCTAGGGCGTCACACTGGATCATGGGTTACTCCTTTGTGAGAGTTGAGGTTGGGTAGAAATACAGTGTTCCACTGAGTGTTCATACATAGGTTATAACCAATGTGCGGTAGTATGTCAAGAAAATAATACGAACAGGGCGAAAAAACTTCGGTGGCGGCGTTCGAACTCAGATGCGACCGGAAGTCGCACCTGAATTCGAACCCTCTTAAATCTAAGGTGGTAAGTAGGAATCTAGTAGGTAGTATATCTATAAGTCTCTGGAATTAATCAAGATAATAGTAGTATAGGGATGGTCAGGCTGTGGAAAACCGACGTAAGTGGGTGCGCACGCGTGATTTGGGTGTATTGGAGAATGTGCATATCTTGTGGATAACGCGTGAAGTGGTGTGGATATTGCTGTTTGTAGGCTGCATGATTTGGTGTGTTCGACCCTGCGTTGCTCAGAGGGGCCTCTAATCGCGCGAGAGGGGCAATTCAGATTCCGGGGCCGGGAATGGGTCGGCCTAGGTCGTAGAGAGTCCTGAGCGGCAGGACAGCGCGCGTAGTTGGGTCGACGATGTAGGTTTCGACTCCAGCGGCCAACAGGACGAGGGGTAGATCGGTCTCTATCGCTGTGGTTACGAGGGCGGCTCTGAGTGGGACGTCGGGATCGAATGTGAGCTGGTATAGGGTGGGGTATGCAAAGTATTGGCCGATGGAGGTGAAACCGGCGAGTTTGGTGATTTCGAAGATGGTGATCTCGTCTGTCTGGTAGCCGACGACGTCGATCCGGCGTCGGGTGAGGTCTAGGGTCATCTTCTGGATGTTGTCCGGTTCGGATTGTGGCGCTGGACGTCCGGCTCCTACTTGCACGTCGTAGTCGAAGTGGTCGTATAGGTCGCCGTTCTGGTCGAGGA
>CAZBSW010000299.1:0-2613 GCA_964494835.1 uncultured Thermotogae bacterium | reverse complement strand
GGTTCATCTTGACCAATCCCAACTGCTCGACGACAGGGATCAGCATGGTGTTGAAGCCGCTCCACGACGCGTTCGTAATCAAACGCGCAGTCGTATCAACGATGCAGGCGGCATCCGGAGCCGGCTATCCCGGTGTCGCTTCGCTCGACATTCTGGACAATGTTCTTCCGTACATTGCCGGGGAAGAAGAGAAGATCGAACGAGAGACGCGTCTATTGTTGGGAGATATGTCGGGCGGTCAACGTGTCGAGGCTGCAATCGATGTAAGCGCGCATGCGAACAGGGTGCCGGTGATCGACGGCCACACGGCCTGTCTGTCAATCGCATTTGAGAAGACTCCCTCTGTGGCCGAGGCGAGCGACGTCCTGCGATCGTTCCGCGCCCCGGCGCATGTGCGCGCCCTCCCCAGCGCTCCATCCCGCCCGCTGATCGTTTGCGACGAGATCGATCGTCCGCAGCCCCGGCGTGACCGCGACAAAGCCTATGGAATGGCGGTGAGTGTGGGGCGAATCCGGCCTTGCCCCGCCCTCGACCTGCGTCTTGTCCTCGTTGTGCACAACACGATCCGCGGCGCTGCCGGCGGCGCAATCCTGAACGGGGAACTGCTGCGAAGTGAAGGGCGGATCGAATGAGGATTCATGGTAGTGCGTGTGTAAAGGATTTGTTGGGCGATTTCATCGTCTATCGTCGGCTGAATCCGCTCGATCCCCGCCTGCCGACGCTCGCATCATTGCGTGACCACCTAAAGCTGCTGCCTGGTGTAATCCCGCGCAAGAGCACGTCGGAATATGCGCGCGTCATCGCCCTTATCCTAAAACATGCGGGCAGCCTCAACGCCACCGGCACCGATACAACACAGTTGGTGTACATCGGCGACACGCGACTGAGCGATGAAAACGCGTTTCTCAACATCTGCCGCGTTACCGGTTGGAACGGGGCGGCGTTTATCGCCGCTGAGGATGTGCGTCCGCCACAGCAGGAGCTCGTAGAACAGGGCGAGGGGATCATCCTGCTAAGCAATCGCTGGGCAACGATCGCCGATTTCGACCGGTTATGTCGCAAGACTGGAATCCGATTCGATCGACATACAGCGGTGCTGATCGACCTTGACAAGACCGCGCTTGGAGCACGCGGCCGGAACGATCGCGTCATCGATTCAGTGCGCCGGGATGCAATGCGTTCCACCATCTTTGATCTGCTGGGCGATAGTCTTGAGGAGGAATCCCTTTCCGAAACTTACTCGCAATTTAACCGTCCCTGCTTTCATCCGTTTACGGCCGATAACCAGGACTACATCGCCTATACGTGCCTCATCGTGGAAAGCGGCCTGATCACGCGGGGCCGACTGGCAGGGATGATCGAGGCCGATGAGATCGGCACCTTTGCCGACCTGCTCGCTCTTGTGGATGAACATGAAGCGTTCCTTCCCGACGGGTTAAGGCGGATCCATCGTCAGGTGCGGACGGCCGTCATGCGTGGAGACCCGACTCCGTTCGTTGACTTCCGTCGCGCCGAGTACAGGTTTACGGCCGACCGAATGGGCTGTCTCGATGATGATGCGCCGGTCGAGACACTCCTCGACGAAGAGATTGTCATCACCCACGAAGTGCGGGAGAGCGTGCTTCGGTGGCGGAACGAAGGCGCGCTGCTGTTCGGCTTGTCCGACAAACCGGATGAGGCCTCCATCCCCACAGCGGACCTCGCGGCGCAGGGATACAGGCCGATTCACGAAATCATGACACATGTTATCGGAGGTTAACCATGTCTGTTGCGACCTGGCTTGAATGCATCCGCTGTGGCCGCCGCTACGAGGTCGACTCCATTGTCTATCGTTGCGGCGACTGCGGCGGGCTGCTCGATGTGGAACACAATCTAGATTCACTCAGATTACGTTCCGCCGACGAGTGGAAGGCATTGTTCGACCAACGTTCTTGCTGGAGCGAATGGCCTTACGCAAGCGGCGTGTGGGCGAAGAAGGAGTGGGTTGCTCCCACGATTGCGCCGGAAAACATAGTGTCACTGGGAGAGGGATACACACCGCTACTGCGCACCACCGGTCTCGCCGGCTTGCCGGATGTGTGGATCAAGCAATGCGGAATAAGTCACACCGGCTCGTTCAAAGACCTGGGGATGACCGTGCTCGTGTCGCACGTGCGTCAGATGTTGGCCGACGGTAAGGAGATACGGGCGGTCGCTTGCGCGTCGAGCGGCGACACGTCGGCAGCGCTGGCCGCTTATGCTGCTGCAGCCGGGATGCCGACGATCATATTCCTGCCACGAGGCAAGGTCTCCGTAGCACAGCTCACGCAGCCGCTCGGAAACGGCGCGTTGGTTCTCAGCTTGGACACGGACTTCGATGGCTGCATGCGGATCGTGCAGGAGATCACGAACGACAAGACGATATACCTCGCCAATTCGATGAACGCCATGCGCATACAGGGACAGAAGACGGTGGCGATTGAGGTTGTGCAACAGCTTGGTTGGACCGTGCCTGATTGGATCATCGTCCCCGCCGGTAACCTTGGCAACATCAGCGCCATCGGCCGCGGCCTGTCGATCATGCACGATCTGGGATTGATCGACCGGCTCCCCCGTCTCGTCGCTGCCCAGGCG
>CAZBSW010000298.1:0-2623 GCA_964494835.1 uncultured Thermotogae bacterium | reverse complement strand
GACCAGGGCCATCGGGTCGCCCTCTGCGAGCAGATGGAGGATCCCCGCAAGACAACGGGGCTGGTGAAGCGAGAAGTGGTACGCGTGATTACCCCGGGGACGACGCTCGATGAGGGGACCCTGGAGACAGGTGAGAACAACTACCTGTGCGCGCTCTCCACGGTCGGTGATCACCATGGCCTTGCCACCCTCGATCTATCCACGGGCGAGTTCTCCTGCACCGATGCCTACGACATGGAAGAGATTACTGACGAGATCGGTCGCCTCGCACCAAGCGAGATTATCCTATCCGAACAGAGTGCTGAATCCCCACCGGAAGGCATAGAACCGGTGGTCATCACATCTGTTCCAGAGCGAACCTTCTCTGCCGACCAAATCCCGGATGCACCGTTGGGAGTCAGTGAGGAAGGGCTGCGCGCGGCTGGAGCGATCCTCGCCTATGTACAGCAGACACAGAAAGGGGCCGTTGCCCACATCCGCCCTTTACAGCCGTACTCTCTGCACGACCACATGGATCTCGACCAATTCACTATAAGCAGTCTGGAACTCGTGAAACCGCTACGGGACGGGCAAGATCGCGGGACGCTGATACGCGTCCTCGACCGCACCGTGACAAGCATGGGGCGCCGGCGGCTGCGGCGCGCAATCCTTGCCCCATTGACTAGCAAACAAACCATAAACGAACGGTTGGACGCGGTAGAAACCCTTGTACATGCGGACCTCCTACAACAGGAGTTACAGGAGCTGGTAAAGGAAGTTCACGATCTGGAACGCCTGATCGGAAAGCTCGGCACACATCGCATGCGCCCCCTCGATCTCCTTCTTCTCCAGAAAACGCTTGCCCAAGTCCCGCTGATCGCGGAGAAGCTCGCCTCCGCAGAGCTTGCATCTGTAAAGCCTGCTGCAGGTTTCTCAAAAGAATCGGCCATCCTCAGCGAGATCAAGGCGATCCTGGCAAGCGATAGACTCGGTCCCCTGCGCGCAGATTTTTCGCGAATGCTCGTCGACGAACCGCCCGCCGACGTGCGTGATGGCGGCCTGATCCACACTGGTTATAACAAAGAACTCGATCGACTACGCGATGAAGAGCGGGCGATTAGATCACAGATTGCGTCCTTGGAGGAAGCCGAGCGCCAGCGCACGGGGATACCGTCGCTCAAGATCGGTTACAACCGTGTGTTCGGATACTACATTGAAGTGACGAAGACCCACCTCGCCAAGGTGCCGGAGGAATATCATCGCCGCCAGACGCTGGCCAACGCCGAACGGTTCATCACCGAGACACTTACGGAAAGCGAAGAACGTATATCACTCGTGCAAGAACGGTCGCGAGCGCTGGAGATAGACCTGTTCGAGCACGCGCTCGAGAGATTAGCACAAGAGATACCCCTATTGCAGTCGGTCGCAGATGTCCTGTCACAACTCGACTTCTTGCTCTCCCTGGCGAGCGTTGCGCATCACAACAACTATACGCGGCCACGCTTCATAGACGGCCACGAGCTGACTATCCGGGAAGGCCGGCACCCGGTAGTCGAGCAAGTGGAAGAGTTCGTTCCCAATGACCTTGTGCTCAAACAGGGGAATGACCTCGTTATCCTCACCGGACCGAACATGGCCGGGAAGTGCCTCGTGGGAGACACACTGGTGTTCACCAATCGAGGAGTGAAGCCTCTATCGGCATTTAGTCCTCCTATCAGCCGTGCAGATACGTTCATCGAGTTGGAGGAGATTGCGGTCCGGGGACAGGCGGGAATAACTCGTGCATCGCATTTCTACGATGGCGGTCTTTCCTCTGTCCTGCGGATACGTACTCGGCTTGGTTTCGAATTGACAGGCACGCCTGCCCACCGGCTGTGGGTCCGCAGTGCCGATGGTACCGAGGGTTGGAGGACGATTTCCGAGATCTCTTCAGGAGACGTTGTCGCGCTGGAACAGAAGTCTGACCTGTGGGGGAATAGATTGCGCGTGCCGAATTCAGTGTCTGACATTTCGCCGCGAGCAAAGCGTTATCGATTGCCCATGCGACTTACAAGCGATCTTGCGTATCTGTTTGGTCTGCTAGTCGGTGATGGCAACCTAACGGGGAGGAATGCCGTGCGCTTTAGCACGGGCGACACCTTTCTTGGTGAGGAATTCAAGCGTATCGTCTTGGAGCAGTTCGGTTATCGAGCAGGCTTCACGACCAAGAAAGGCACCAATGCACGTGGCTGGTACGTTACTAGCCAACAAATCCGGGCGTATCTGGCTCAACTTGGCTTAGAGCGCGTGGGCGCGCAGAACAAGAGCGTGCCGTGGAGCGTTCTACAAGCCCCAAGGAATATTGTTGTTGCGTTTCTTCAGCGTCTGTTTGATACGGATGGATCAGCATATAAGAGGTACGGGAATCTTGAACTCTCTACAGCTTCAGACACTCTGTCGCATCAAGTTCAGATGCTCTTGCTCAACCTGGGGATTATCAGCACACGCCGGGTTAAACGAACATCACGCCTGCCTGCCTTTCGAGTGAGCATCAGTGGCGAAGCGGCTCTCGTTTTCTATCGCAAGATCGGGTTTCGACTGGAGCGCAAACAAGCTCGGAGAAGATTCGCGTCTGAGATTCGAAGGCCAAACATCGGCGGTATTC
>CAZBSW010000297.1:0-2669 GCA_964494835.1 uncultured Thermotogae bacterium | reverse complement strand
AAGGAGCCCGCGGTGCTGGCAAAGATCACCCGCTGACAGGTTGAGCGCCCAGAGCGGTGACATTGACGTTTATGTCATCCGCAGTGCAGAAGAGGGTCTAGCTTCGTCGTCGATTGATTTCCTTCGTACCCGCAGCGTACAGGACTATGGGAAAGCAGTTGTCCTTCTTGCTGTTGCAACCGGGATTGCGACGCTCTTCGATCGAGTTGGATTGACCGATGCAACTCTGGTTATGACATATCTTTTGGCAGTTGTCATCGCTGCTGTGCGGCTCGGCCGGGGGCCGGCGATCTTTTCGTCGATCGCCGGAGTGTTGCTGTTTAATTTCTTCTTCACCTCTCCACGCTTTACGTTCGTCGTTGACAAACCCGAGTACATCTACACCTTTTCCGTAATGCTCGCTATCGCACTCGTTGTGAGTGCTCTAACGGCGCGTATCCGTGAGCAGATCGAATTGTCGCGGGATCGAGAGCGGCGTACTGAGGTGCTATACAGAGTCAGCCATCGTCTGGCCGGCGTTCCCGGTGAGCTGCAGCTTGTTCAAGCGGCACAAGAAGAGCTTATCTCGATCTTCAGCGGTGAGATAGTCTTCTTCCTCCCTCGGGATGGAGTCCTACGTGCGGTTTCACGGTACGACGTCGGATTCACAGAGCGGGAGAGTGAGAGAGAGGCCGCAAAGTGGGTCTTCGAACATCGACAGATGGCAGGATGGGGCACCGATGCCATTCCCGATGCCCAGGCATTGTACCTCCCGCTCACTACACCGGATTCGACAGTCGGTGTGCTCGCTTGGTGCCCAGAGGACCCTGAACAGTTGCTGAACTTCGAACGGCGCCAGCTCCTCAAAGCGATCGCTGCGCAGATTGCACTGGCGTTGGAACGCGATCGTCTTGCGGAGGAGGCGCAGCATATTCTTGCGCAGGCAGAGGCAGAAAACTTGCGCAGCTCGCTTCTCAGTGCCGTCTCACACGATCTTCGGACACCTCTAACCTCTATTGCTGGATCCGCAAGCACGCTTATCGAAGGCGAGCTTGATGCCGACACCCAACGGCAATTGGCCGGGACGATCTACGAAGAAGCAAATCGGCTCAACCAGCTTCTTGAAAACCTCCTCCAGTTGACCCGACTTGAATCGGGTAGCCTTCGACTCAAGAAGGAATGGCAACCGATAGACGAGGTTGTTGGAACCGCGCTTCGACGTCTGGAGAGAATTGTTCGGGGACGCAAAGTGCATCTCGATATGCCGGATGAGCTTCTTCTTGTACCGATAGACGGGTTGCTGATTGAGCAAGCCCTGCTAAACCTCATTGATAACTCAGCTAAGTACTCGTCCGAAGGGAGCCCGATCGATCTATCGGTACGCAAGGGCGAAGGGGGCGCGGAGGTCTCCGTCGCGGATCGCGGTATCGGACTCGATCCTCTCGAATACGATCGCATATTCGATAAGTTCTATCGCGGTCGGCGCGCACGGAATGACGCGGGTCGAGGAGCTGGCCTTGGCCTTGCCATCTGCCGGGGAATCATCACAGCGCATGGCGGTCGTATCTGGGCAGAGCCGAGACCAGAAGGGGGGACGATATTTCGTTTCGTCCTCCCCACAGTTGGCAGTGACCTCTTGCCGATAGATGAGGAGTTGCGAGACAGTGAGGAAGGCGCAAGTTGAACGTAACGGATCGCCCTCTTGTTCTGATCGTTGAAGACGAAAGAGCAATCCGCCGATTCCTGAGAGCATCACTCGCGCAGCAGGAGTATCGGCTACTCGAGGCCGAGAGTGGTAGACAGGCGATGGTGATGATCAAGTCCCGTCCCCCAGATTTGATCATCCTGGATCTAGGACTGCCCGACATGGACGGGGTGGAGATTATCGATTACGTTCGCTCTTGGTCTCAGATGCCAATCATCGTCCTATCCGCAAGGAGTAAGGACTTAGACAAAGTCGAGGCACTAGATCGAGGTGCCGACGACTACCTCACTAAGCCGTTCAGTCTGTCTGAACTCCAGGCTCGTCTACGAGTTGCCTTTCGACACCGTTCTCAGATTGCTTCATCGGACGGCGATGCCGTTTTCGAGGCGGGGGAACTGCGTGTCGAAGTGGCTGCGCGGCGCGTGCTGGTTCGAGGGAAGGAAGTTCACCTTACGCCCATCGAATACCGATTGCTGCTCAAGCTGATTGAGCATGCAGACAGAGTACTCACCCACCGATTCCTACGGCAGGAGGTGTGGGGTCCTTTGCGGGTTGGTGGAGTTCAGCATCTCCGCGTTCATATGGCCAATCTTCGGCGCAAGATTGAGTCCGATCCCACACGACCGCGTCTACTCCTTACCGAACAAGGCGTTGGCTATCGACTGTCTACGGATGTACTCCCTGATTGTGAAGAATACCCTGCTGTCCAACAGACGGGATGTGAGAGTTAGATTACTGGGTGGCGCTGGTCAAAACGAAATCCGACCTCCCGGGGGTCTCGATAGGCCAAATCCGACATACCTCAGACCCGCATGCAGCCAGCTTGCCAACATGATCTGATTCCGGTGACGAGCACTCGACTCCGTTTTTCAGAAATCCTTACATATTCTTGATGTCCTCGCGACCAATCTCTACAGCAACTTTATCTATTTGCTCCTACGCTTGGTAGACACCATGTGCACGGCTCCATTGACTGAGGCACGGC
>CAZBSW010000296.1:0-2671 GCA_964494835.1 uncultured Thermotogae bacterium | reverse complement strand
ACCCTGTAGGATCGATTCCCGGCCAAGGTGCGCTAGGGTCACGTAGGACAAGTCGCAGTCTGGTACGGAAATCCTCTCGCTCCTCATCGAGGAGGTGGACTATTACCTCAAGGATGGACCACGACTCCGGGGTGGGTCTCCACAACCATTGTTGCCTGGGAATCCACTGGATCAAATGCCGGATGACATCCGCATTCGCTTCCAGTCGGTCGATTAGAGCCGCGTTGTTCATGGCAATCACCCTATCTGCGAGGAGCATAACGCCCGAGGGTGTGAACGGTCAACCGCGGAGCAAGACCTAAGAGCGAATACTACCGGCCTCGATACTGGGCATACTCACTTGGCTGCTCTATCAGTGGGGTCTTTTACGGTTTGATTACCGGAACAGGCGGTAGAAGATCGCAATCGCGATTCCGCTTCCCAGCAGACCACCAAGGACAGCGGGCAAGAACAATTCGTACAGCGCGATGACCGCACCCAGGAATTTTCGCAATTTACTCACCTCATGGTTCCCATCGTCTCAGTTTCGCAAGCTGCGGGATAGAGATGACAGGCCACGGTATGACTCTCCGCACCATGATTGGCCATGTCATTCTCAGATCGAACCTCCACAGTGGGTGGCATCTCTGTCTTGCACCGCTCCATCACCCGTGGACAGCGCGGATGGAAGAAGCAGCCCGATGGCAACTCGACGGCACTCGGCACTTCTCCCACCAGCACCGTCTTGCCTTTTATCGTGGGATCGGGCTTGGGGATTGCCTCGAGGAGAGCTTGTGCGTACGGGTGCAGTGTATGTGTGAACAACTCCCCTGTTGACCCCCACTCAACCATCTTACCGAGGTACATTACTCCGACCGCATCGCTGATGTGGCGGACCACATCCAAGTCGTGCGATATGAACAGATAAGTAAGGTGATGCTCCTCCTTAAGGTCGTTTAACAGATTCAAGATCTTCGCCTGTACCGAAACGTCCAGTGCCGACGTGGGTTCATCGAGGACGATAAACGAAGGATCGGCCGCGAGTGCCCGCGCAACGGCGATCCTCTGACGCTGCCCACCGCTGAATTCGTGCGGATACCGGTACATGTGTTCTTCTTTCAGACCGACACTGTTCAACAGGTCAAGGACCACATCATCTCGATCCCCAGGATCGCATATGTGGTGGATCAAGAGCGGTTCTGCAACGACGTCTGCGATGAGCATGCGCGGATTGAGGGACGAATACGGATCCTGGAAGACCATCGCCGTCTGCCTGCGAAATGCCTTTAGCGACCGTCCCCGCAGGGTGGCGACCTCTTCTTGTTTGAACTTGATCGAGCCACTCGTCAGTGGGATCAGCCGCAGGATGAGACGACCGAGCGTCGTCTTGCCGCAACCGCTCTCGCCGACGAGTCCTACCACCTTGCCGTCATCGATCGTGAAGTCTACCCCGTTCACGGCATGGACGTGCTTTTTGGGACTGAGAAATCCCTTTCCCACAGGGAATTCCTTGACCACGCGCGTGGCGGCTACCATCGCTTCAGGCATTATCGGAACCTCCGAACACGTGGCAGGCGACGAAGTGTTCATTGTCGATCTCCTCGAGCCGCGGCTTCTCCTGGGAGCAGATAGGCATCACCTCGCTGCAACGGGGATGGAACCGGCATCCAGAGGGAGGATTGATCAAACGAGGGACAAACCCGGGGATCTCCGCCAGACGTTTACCACTCGATACTGTAGGAATTGATTTCTTTAGCGCGTTCGTATACGGATGCCGTGAATCACTGAAGATCGCGTACACATCGGCAATCTCCACGATGTTTCCGGCGTACATCACCGCGACCCGACTGCACATCTCCGCCACCACCCCCAGATCATGGGTGATCAACAACACCGACGTGTCGTACTCTCGCTGCAATTGCTTTATCAGTTCGAGTATCTGGCGTTGAATGGTAACATCGAGATTGGTTGTCGGCTCATCGGCAATCAGTAGTTTGGGATTGCATATCATTGCCATACCGACCATTGCCCGCTGACGCAATCCGCCACTGAATTCATGTGGGTAGTTGGCCGCCTTCTGCTTCGGATCGGACATTTTCGTCTGATCGAGCATCTCTACGGCCTGAGCGAGCGCGGTCGCCCGCCGCTTGTGGCGGTGATAGATCAGCGGTTCGGCCAACTGGAATCCCACACGCAGAAGAGGATTCAGATATGCAGTCGGATCCTGGAAGATCACCGAGATACGAGAGCCTCGAATCGCTTGCATCCTCTGATCGTCCTGCTTGAGCAGATCCTTGCCCTCGAACTCGATGGTACCTCCCACGATCTCTCCCGGACTGGGGATGAGGCGCAAAACGGCTAACGCAGTCACCGACTTTCCACACCCGCTCTCTCCGACCAGCCCGAACGTCTCGCCCTTGCAGATCGAAAAGCTCACTCCGTCCAATGCCTCGACGACTCCGCCGTAGGTGAAGAACTGCACCTTGAGATCATTGACCGCCAGCAAGCTCTCGCCTCGATCCGCAGATGCCATCAGTGGAACTCCGTCAGTCGCCGCAGTCTTGGATCCAATGCATCCCGTACTCCGTCCCCAAGCAGGTTGCATCCTAACACGAACAGCATGATCGCAAACCCCGGGAACGCCGATACCCACCATGCCTGGAACAAATAGAGCCGACCGTCGCTCACCATC